>JAQXNS010000105.1 GCA_029098125.1 bacterium | reverse complement strand
CCATTAATACTAACAGCACCATTTTTAATAAACTCACGAGCTTCACGTTTACTAGATGATGCTTTAATTCTGATAAGTAAATCTTCAAGAGGTAATTCTTCACTTAATTCAATTTTATAATTGCCAAAAATTTCCTCAATTTGTTTTTCTTTCAAACTCTTAAAATCATTTGAGAAAAGAACTTCACTCATATGAACAGCTTCATCAGCTTCTTCTTTTCCATGAATAATCTTTGTAACTTCATAAGCAAGAACTTTTTGTGCAACTCTTCTGCCAAGATTAGCAAGATGTTCTTTTTCAATTTCAAGAATTTCTTCTTTGCTTAAGAAAGTAAAGACTTTAATGTATTTGATGCTGTCTTCATCGCTTTGATTGTAGAAAAATTGATATAGTTTGTATGGGCTTGTTAAATTTGGATCTAAAAATAATGCTCCATCTTCACTTTTTCCAAATTTTTTACCATCACTTCTTGTGATTAAATGTGCTGTCATGCATTCAACATCTGTTTTGTCACCTTCAGTTTTTTTAATAAAATCAAGGCCAGCAGTCAAATTGCCCCATTGATCATTGCCACCAATTTGAAGATTACATCCATATTTATCATGCAAATATTTAAAATCATAAGATTGCAAAGTCATGTAACAAAATTCTGTAAGTGAAATTCCAGTTTCAAGACGTGACTTGACAATGTCTTTATTTAACATGTAATTGATTGGAAAGAATTTAGCAGTATCACGTAAATAATCAAGTAAGGAAATGTCAGAAATCCAATCATAGTTATTTACAATAATTCCTTTTTCAGGATCAGAAAGATCAATAAATCTTTCTAATTGATTTTTAATTGCTAAAGTATTTGCTTTAACGCCTTCTTTTGTTAACAAATTTCTTTCTTTGCTTTTGCCGCTTGGATCTCCAATCATACCAGTTGCGCCGCCAACAAGAGCAATAATTCTATGTCCAGCCCTTTGAAGTCTCATCAAAATAGAAATCATAACGAAATTTCCAATATGTAAACTGGAAGCGCTTGGATCAAATCCACAGTAAATAGTTTGTTTTGTATCAAAAAGCTTTCTAACATTTTCTTCGTTAGAATACTCTTTTATTAATCCTCTAAAATTTAAATCATCAATAACGTTTGCCATAATTAATCTCTGTACTTAATGTATGTAAGTCTCCCATTTTTTTCAATTTGAACTACTGAAATAATGACATTTTTGTTAATTTTTGCTAAAGTTTTGTCTTCTTTTTCGACTTCAATGAAATCTTCATCAATTTTTTGAATAAATTTAACAAAATGTTGTTCGCCTTCAACTTGTAATATATCATTTTTATGCAAACCATAATTAACAATGCTTACAACAGGAATTCCTAATTGTTTATAGCCCTCTAAACTTCTTAATTCGATCAAGAATAATGCCATAATTGGAATTCCACCGGCTTTCCTAACAAGATTGACCATTGCTTTTGCGCTACCGCCAGTTGCAATTAAGTCGTCCATAACAATAACTCTGTCACCTGGTTGAATTGCGTCTTTTGGAATTTCAATTGTTGCTTCACCATATTCAAGAGTATAAGTTTCTCTATATCCAACAAGTGGTAATTTCCCAGCCTTTCTTGCAAGAACTAATCCTTTATTATTATAGCTCGCAAGAGGTGCAGCAAAGATAAATCCTCTGCTTTCAGCAGCGATAATCTTATCGTACTTATCATAACTTGGAAGTTCTTTATTTAAATCCATAATTACTTGATGGAAAGCATCACCATTTGCAAGTAATGGCGTAATATCTCTAAATTTTATCCCTTTAATAGGATAATCAACGACAGTTCTGATGTAATTATCATAAAAATCCATAATTTAACTCCTAAAATCTAGTTGAATCTTTTTTCACATAAGTGCTTTCAAATTTATATACTTTTTGTTCAAGTTCACCGTTAATGAGATCAATTAACATATACATTGAAGTTTTACCTACTTCGTTAAAATCAATATGCAAATTGGTAATTTGTGGTCTAATAATTGAAGAATATTTTGTTCCAATAATTGATAAAACTTCTACATCGCCAGGAACACTTAAGCCACTATCAGTTGCAGCATTTAAAACAGCAGCAGCAATTGAATCACGATAAGCAATTACATATTCTTTTCTTTTTTGCTTAAATCTTTCCATGAAATCTTGATATGTTCTATTGTAACTATCATCACAATTCATAATGTTATACTCTCTATCATTTTCCATATGTACTTTTATGAAAGTGTTTTCAACACGAGATAATAATCTACCAGCATTATGAACATGCAAGAATGTCATTTTTTTGTCACCTCTAATGAAGTTCTCTTCTATGATTCTTTTAATTAAATGCTCATAACCAAATGGAATACATCCAATTTTTGATGCTATTACATTGTTATTAACATCAATAACAGGGACACCATATGAATTAAAAACTTCTAAATCTTCACCATTAAGCTCATCATCAAAAACAATTACGCCATCGACATGTGATTTAATAACTCTTTCTAAACAACCTAAAGCATCTTCTCTACTATGTGAAGTTGTATAAAGTAAAAGCGTAAACCCTTTATCTTTACAAACCTGTGTTATACCATTAACCAAATTAGAAATATAAACATAATTTGCACTTGGAATAATAACTCCAATATTAGTTGTTCTATTTGTTGCGAGTGCTTGAGCCAAACCACTTGGCTTATATCCAAGCTTTTTAATAACTGATAAAACAGTACGTTTTGTGTCTTCTTTAACTGTTCCGGTATTGTTAATAACACGTGAAACTGTCGCGAGGGAGACACCGCTAGCTTTAGCTACCTCATAAATAGTAACTCTCTCTTTTGTGTTTTCCATGGCTTTCTCCTATGATATTTTAGCACATATAAAAAAAACCAATAATGAAAACTAAATAAAAAATGTAAAAATTTACATTATTTATGAAAACTTTTACATTTTTAGAACCAATAAAACTAAATTAATCTTTAAAAAAGTCATTTCCTACTATGTAGGAATCATCTAATTCAAGCAAGCCTCTCTTATTTTCGAAACCTTCTAATCCAAGTTCTCTGCCAGAACAAAGCATGCCAAAACTCTCTATACCTAGTAATTTATTTGGAATAATTTGCTGGCCATTTGGCATAAATGTGTATGGTGTAGCGCAAACACATTTAAGTCCTTCTCTTGCATTATATGCTCCGCAGACGATTTGAAGTTTTTCTTCGTTTCCAACGTTCACTTTACAAATATGAAGATGTTCACTATCTGGATGTTCTTCAATTTCTTCAATTAAAGCAACTTTAAATCCACTTCCAATGTTAGGATCTAAAGGTTCAATATTTGCATTTTGGAGGATTGAATTTATAATTTTTAACACATTTTCATCAATTATTGGTATAAAACCATGAGCCTTTATCTTCATTATTTGTGAGATATTAAAAATGTTAACGCCGATTAGTTCATCGTGAGCATATAAAGAAACAACATTATCATTTTTTTCTACTTTTGTCGGAGTTGTGTTAGATTCAAAAACAATCATCAAACAATCACCAATTGTTTCCTTATTATAATATAGTGCATATCTTTTGCTCATTTTCTTTTTCCTCTTCTTTTGACTTGGTGAGTGTTTTCTCATCCTTTTTTAATATTAATCTCTTGATATTAATTCCTTGATTTTTGTATCGATTTTCAAATTCAGTTTCTCCATCAAACTCATCAATATCAATGTAGTTGTGATTTTCATAAACAATTTTCCAACCATAATTTATAAACATTTCTCTTGAATATTCAAAGAAATTATCATTGTCAGTTTTAAAATAAATTAAGCCATCGTCAGACAAAATATTAGCATATTCTAATAAAAAATTTTTAGAAGTTAGTCGTCTTTTCTCGTGTCTTTTTTTAGGCCAAGGGTCACTAAAATTAAGAAAAACCCCTCTAAACCTGGATGAATTTAAAAATTTTGCAAGATTATAGAAGTCACCACAAATCAATCTAACGTTTTCTAATCCGCTTTCATCAATCTTTTTTAAAGCGATTCCAGAAATAGTTCTATCGAGTTCTATCACTAAAAATTTTTTATCTTTATTTCTCGCAGCGATATCTAAAATGAATCTTCCTTTACCAGGACCAATTTCAAGATATGAATTATCTCCGTTTACAAAATCTTGAATTTTCTTTATCTCAATTTCATCATCGACTAACAAAAATTGATTTTTAAAATTTTCTGCTAAATAATTTACTGCCCGCTGTTTATATCTAGTTCTCATCTTTTAAATTACCTAGTGCATAAATTGCATGAGCATAAATTGAAATTGAATTATAGAAATCTTCTAAATCTATTTTTTCATTTGCTTCATGGATGTGATCAACTTTTCCAGGGAAACAACTGCCAAAAGCAATTGTGTTTTTTGCTTCTTTAGCATAAGTTCCACCACCAATTGCCATTGGTTTGTGTGTAGTATCACCAGTTTCCTCCACATAGACTTTATATAATTCTTTTATAAAAGGTGTGTTTTCAGGATCAAAATATAAATATGGTGCCTTACTTAAAATTGTAATTGGTAATGGCGAGCACGCTTCAATTTTACTTAGAACTTTGTCTGCATCCACATTTTCAGGGTGCCTAAAGTTGACAACCATCGAAAAGAAACCATCTTCATAGTTAAGTGTTCCAACATTATATGTTGTAAGACCCATGTCCTTTGATTCATATTTTACATGCATATTTTGGCCATTATAGTCACTGTACTCATTGCATAAAAGAGTTAGCATTGGGTTGTTATATACTTCTCCAAGAATTCCTAATGCAATAACGCCAGCATTAACACCAAGTTCTGGAGTGCTTCCGTGAGCAGATTTTCCTAAAATAGCAAAAGTGTCATCGCTTATTTGATTCCATTGAACTCTTTCATCTGATTTAAGATATTCAAGTAACTTTTCAGGTTCACTTACCTTAACTTCTGCTTTATCTATAACTAAATTACTTGCTACACCGGCTTTAATCGAAATTACATTATTTAATGGTAAATGACCTTTGTATTCGTAATTAACAATACCTTTTTCACCATAGATTAATGGAAAGTCAGCATCTGGTGTAAATCCATAAGTAGGATATTCTTTTTTAAGTTCTTTAAAATAGTAATCTAAGCATGAAGAACCTCTTTCTTCATCTCCGCCAAATACAAATCTAACCCTAAAATTTTTAATAAGATTATTATCTTTTAACGCTTTTAAGCCATATAAACATGAGATACCAGGTCCTTTATCATCACTTGTTCCTCTAGCATATAAACGATTTTCTTTTTCATCATAATAAGGTTCAAAAGGTTCATGATTCCAATTTCCTGTTGCAGGTACAACATCTTGGTGAGCAAAAATAGAAATTAATCTTTCCCCATTTCCGCATTCAAGTTCGATACAATGTCCATCACACATATCAACTTTAAAACCATTATCAATTGCCCATTCTTTTAAAAGTTCAAAGCATTTAAAAACGCCTTTACCATATGGAGCTTCTGAAGTAATTGTAGTTGGATCATATACACTATTAATTGCTAAATCCTTTAATAAAAACTCATAAGCTTCTTTTTTGTATGGTTCACAAATCTTCTTAAAATCCATAATAAATTCATCTCCTTGACTATTATATAACTTACTATCAAAATTTAGAATAGCTTTAGTTTTGACGTTTCTATGCGGTCTAAAATCGCAAGCAGTCTCATTACGAATTCCCAAAAGTAAACGCAAATCGACTATTGAAAAGTTGCATTTAGTTTTGGAAGGATTAATTATCAAAAAAATTATTATTTCATAGTCAGTAATTTCAATGATTTTTCTTAGTTAATTTTGAAGTAATTAAAACTAAAAAAGCGTTATATTCTTAAAAAATTACTAAAAACTAGCAATAATTTTATGAAAATCGGGCAATTTATCAAAATCTTTATAGATAAATTGGAATAGTAAAAAATATGATCAAAAACCCATAAAAATTAAAAAAATATATAGATTATTATTAAAACTAATAATTAATTCCATGCGATTTTTATAGCGAATTGACTATAAATTCAAATCGGTAATTTTGTATATTTTTTACATTCTTAATACTTTTTTGTAGCCATTTTTTATATTTTTTGTATATGTTGCATTTAGTCTAAGAAATGCAACAAATAAAGATTTTGTTGCATTTAATCTTAGAATTCATGAGGGCTTTTTTTACTTAATTTTTAAAATGAATTTCCGATAATTAAACCGCATAAAATAATGGTAATTATTAAGCAAATAGCAATTAAAAAATACACATATTGAATTTTAATTTTATTCTCATTTTCAAACTTAGTAACTAAACCATTCCTTACGAAATTACTCTTAATAACAACATTATATAAAGCGCCCATAATTGCAGGAGAAATAATAATTGCGGCTGCAGTTTCACAAACAGCACCAGGTGCAACAAATAATAATAAGAAATTCCAGAAAGTTGAAAACATTCCAAGTAAACCATTCATAATATCTTCATAACCAGGAATTAATGATGTAATTTTAAAGATATCTAAAACTCCAAAAACATATAATGAAGATAATGTAATTAGAGTATGAAATAAAGTTAATAAACCACAAATTGGAGCGCTTAAAGCTAGAAATGATTTGAAGTTTAATTTTTTCCTTAAAATGTCAAAAATTAATCCACTTAAAAATCCAAAAATAACACGTGGCAAAACACTGACAAATGGATTTAAAAAGAAATAATTAACTGTTCCTGGATATTGAATGCAAACTAACAAAGAAAAAATACCCATAAAAAGACCATAAAGCGCACCTTTGGTCTTTCCAAAAAATAATGCACCAACAAGAACTAATAAATGTATAGTTGTAAAACTAATAGGGCCAATATTAATATATCCTAAATATGGTACATAACTAAATAAAGCTATTAGTGCCAAAAACATTGCGTCAATAGACATTGACAAAAGTAATTTATTATTTTTCATATTATTCTTCTTTACTATTTAATTTATAAATCTCGTATAATCCATCAAGAACTAAATCTTCTTCATAATGGAAACAAACTATCTCGTTCTTAATTTCAGAACTAAATCCGCCTGTTAAAACTCTAGTTAATGAATAACCTAATTCGTTTTCAATTCGTCTTGCAAATTCACTTACCATATAAGCTTGTCCAAGAACAATACCAGATTGAATTGAATTAATAGTGTTTTTACCAATTATTTTATTTGGTCTAGAAATTGTAGTTTCTAATAATTGGGATGTTGAACTAACAAGAGCCTTTAAACTAGTTTCCATACCACAAGTAATTATGCCACCAATAAAACTACCATTCTTATCTACAACATATAACTTTGTTGCAGTGCCTAAATCAGCTACTACTAACGGATATCCATACTTGCTTTTAGCACCGATAGCTCCAGCTAATAAATCAGTTCCAAGTTCATTTGGACTATCAATTTTGATTGGCATTTTAGTTTTTAGACCTTTTCCCACAATTAATGAATTGACATTAAACGATCTTTTTAAAGCGACATAAAGCTCATTAGTTAATAAAGGAACAACGCTTGAAATAATTGCTCCATCAATTTTCAGATCACTGTCGATAAGATGCGAAAAAATCAAGGAGTATTCGTCGCTTGTTTTGTTCCTAACGGTCTTAATCTTATACTTCTTTACCAAAGAATTTTCAGCATAAAGACCGATTTTAATAGTTGTGTTACCACAATCTAAACATAAAATCATAATACCTCCTACGGTCCAATAGGTACCGTGTTTTTAACGTAATTATGATAAATATTAATGTTAACAATGTAAAGAACAATTTTTTCAAATTTTGTAAAAACCTTTCAGAACTCAACTATTTTTTTAGAAATCAGAAAAAATTTGCAGAAAAAAAGCACCTATTATTTCAATGTATAGGTGCCTTTAAATTACTTTGCAACGATTGAAACTATCTTATTTTTAACAACAATAATTTTAACAATTGTTTTGCCATCAATGAATGGCTGAACCTTTTTAGATTGAAGTGCATTAACCTTGACTACTTCATCATTTTCGTCTTTATTCACTTCAATTGTATCTCTAAGTTTACCATTAACTTGAACAGCCATTTTAACTGTTGAGAGTGAAATTTTACTTTCATCATAAGTTGGCCACTTAGCATAAGTAATCATATCTTCATGATTTAAATATTTATGATAAATTTCTTCACCAATAAATGGACAAATACAAGCAAACATTTTGATGAAATTCTCTATATATGGTTTGTAAACTGATTTAGCCTTATATACTTCGTTAATGAAAATCATCATTTGTGAAATTGCTGTATTAAATTGTAAATTCTCAAAATCTTTAGTGACTTTTTTAACAGTGAAATTATAAATGTAGTCTAGTGATCCATCATTTGAATCAACAAATTTCTTAAAGAATTCACCATCTTCGAACATTCTATAAACACGATCGATAAATCTTCTACTTCCTTCTAAACCACTATTTGACCAAGGTAAACTTGCTTCAAGAGGTCCCATAAACATTTCATAAAGTCTTAAAGTGTCAGCTCCATACTTTTCAATAATGTCATCAGGATTAATAACATTTCCTCTAGATTTTGACATTTTTTCGCCATTTTCACCTAAAATCATGCCTTGATGGAATAATTTTTTAAATGGTTCTTTACAAGAAACAACACCTAAGTCATAAAGGAATTTGTGCCAGAATCTTGCATAAAGTAAATGTAAGACAGCATGTTCTTGACCACCTATGTATAAATCAACAGGTAACCAATGGTCAAGTAACTTTTTATCAGCAATCGCTTTATCATTGTGTGGATCGATGTAGCGAATATAATACCAGCAACTTCCTGCCCATTGAGGCATTGTATTTGTTTCTCTTGTACCTTTTTTTCCATCAATATCAACTACTAACCATTCTTTAGCGTGTACTAATGGTGATTCGCCTGTTCCTGATGGTTTATATTCAGTTAGTTCAGGTAATACTAAAGGGAGGTCATTAAAAGATATATGTTTCATTGATCCGTCTTCAAATGTGACAATAGGAATAGGTTCTCCCCAATATCTTTGTCTTGAGAATAACCAATCTCTAAGTTTGTAATTGATCTTAAAGTTTCCAGCTCCAATTTCAATTAACTTTTCAGTAATTTTTTCTTTGCCTTCAGCAATATTTAGTCCATTTATAAATTCAGAATTTATATGTAAACCATCTTTAACATATGCTTCATTTGAAACATCACTTTCGATTACTTTTTGAATTGGTAAATTATATTTCTTTGCAAAAGCGTAATCTCTTTCATCATGAGCAGGAACAGCCATAACTGCACCGCTTCCATAACTTGCTAGAACATAATCAGCAATAAAAATTGGTACTTCCTTATTATTAATAGGGTTAATAGCATAACGACCAATAAATACACCAGTTTTATCTTTATTTAATTCTGTTCTATCTAAATCAGATTTGTGGGAACATACTTCGATGTATTTTTCAACTTCTTCTCTTTTTTCATCACTTACTAATTCTTGAACTAGAGGATGCTCAGGTGCTAAACAACAATATGAACACCCAAATAATGTGTCAGCTCTTGTTGTAAAAACCTTAAAAGTTTTATCACTATCTTTAATTTTAAAAATGATTTCTGTGCCTTTTGATTTTCCAATCCAATTATGTTGAAGTTCGATAGTTGATTGTGGCCAATCAAGACCTTTTAAATCTTCATCGAGTCTATCAGCATAAGCTGTAATTTTTAACATCCATTGTCTCATTGGCTTTCTAATTACAGGGTAGCCACCTCTTTCACTTTTACCATCAATTACTTCTTCATTTGCTAAAACAGTTCCAAGTTCAGGACACCAGTTAACTGGTTTATAGTCAACATAGGCAAGATTTTTATCAAACATATTTGCAAAAATCCATTGAGTCCATTTGTAATAACTTGGATCACATGTCATAACTTCTCTATCATAATCATATGAGAACCCAAGCATTTTAATTTGTCTTCTAAAGTTATCGATGTTTTTAATTGTGAATTTTTCAGGATGTTCATTCATTTTCATCGCATATTGTTCTGCTGGAAGGCCAAAAGCGTCCCATCCAATTGGATGTAAAACATTGAATCCCTGCATTCTTTTCATACGAGAAATTATATCAGTTGCCGTATAACCCTCTGGATGTCCAACGTGTAAACCTTGTCCACTTGGATATGGAAACATATCTAGTGCATAGTATTTTGGCTTTGAAAAGTCATAAGTGTCACACTTATATTCTTTCCTTTCATCCCAAATTTCTCTCCGTTTCTTTTCTACTTCTTTATGATTGTACATTTTAAGAAACCTCCTATAAAAAAGGTCCCTAGAAATAAATCTAAGGACGCTAATAATTAACGTGGTACCACCTTAGTTCGCATAAATATGCGCACTCATTAATTTTTCTAAACAAGATGTGAGATTTAAGAATCAAATATTAGTTTTCACCAACCACTAATTCTCTAAAAAATGATTTCTTAATTAGTCATCTTGCTAAATTATAAACATTTGAAATTCAAATTTCTATTAATTTTGTTTACTCTTTATTTGGAAACATTGAATTGTATAATTTTATATATTCTTTTGAAGATTTTTTCCAAGAATGATCAACAGTTATGGCGTTTAGTCTTAATCTATTGAATGTTTCTTGGTTTCCATCATAAACCATCATAGCATGGGCGACTGTTTTTAAAGAAGAAACTATTCTATAATCATCAAAGCCAAATCCATTAGCATTTTTGTAATTGTTTGCTTTAATGTCATAAGGAATGACGCTATCTTTTAATCCGCCAGTTCTTCTAACAATTGGAAGAGCACCGTATCTTTGAGCGATCATTTGTCCTAAACCACATGGTTCAAAAGCACTTGGCATAATAAAGAAATCACTACTTGCATAAATCTTATGTGCAATTGCATCACTATAACCAATATAAACCATTACATTATGCGGGAATTTTGCGTGTAAACTTTGATAAAAATCTTCAGCTTGTTTTTCTCCACTTCCTAAAATGGCAATATTTGCACCGCTATCAAGTGCAAAATCCATCATTGCGTTGATTAAGTCTAATCCTTTTTGCGAAGTTAGACGAGAAACGACACTGAAAAGAGGTCTTCCTTTTTCAAGATTGTATTCTTCATAAAAAGCTTCTCTGTTTTTATTTTTACCTTCTACTAAATTCTTTTTATTAAATTGATGATAAATTATTTTATCTTTTGAAGGATCAAATTCTTTGTAATCCATCCCATTTAAAATTCCAGAAAAATCATCTTGGCGAAGAATCAAATCATACCAAAGACCTTTGCTTCCTTCTGGAGTTTTTAACTCATCAGCATGTGTTGGTGAGACTGTGGTGATTTTATCACTATAAACAATGCCTGCTTTAAGAGTTGAGACTTGATTTTCAAGTCTAACTTTTCCTTCTTTAAATAAAGAATAATCTAGACCATATAAATCGTATAATGAATCGCCATTAAAGTATCCTTTAAATAGCGGATTGTGAATAGTCAAAACTGTTTTTATATCAAGGAACGCTTTTTCACCATTAAATTTATTTTTTATCAAACAAGGAATCATTGCAGTTTGCCAATCATGAACATGAACAATATCAAATTTATATGGAATAAGTTTCATAAATTCGATAACTGCGTTTGAAAAATATGCAAAAACTTCTCCATCATCATAATAGCCATAAAGTCCATTATTTCTATTAAAATAATGATCATTTTTAAACAAATAATAATCTATTCCTTCATATTCAACATGAAAAACTTCAGTTTCAATTTTTCTCCAATTCATTGTGACAACAAATTTGTACAATGACTTAAAGTTATATTTTTCTTTTTTGATTGAACCATAAAATGGAGTAGCAATGCTAACTGAAACACCATCTTTTACTAATTCTTTGCTTAAAGAATATGCGACATCTCCTAAACCTCCAGTTTTGCTGAAAGGTAAGCATTCGCTACTAACCATTAATAAATTCATATCTATACGTTTACTCCTCTTGGAAAATATAAAGGTTCTTCTGTAGTTCCAAAAACCTCTTCACGATTTGCAAAAACAACACGTTTGTCAGCAACAACATTTTTAATTGAAACACCTTTTTTAATAACACAGTGGGTGAAAATAATAGAATTTTCAACACTAGCACCCTCTTCAATTACAACATCTCGAGAAATAATTGAATTTTTAACTGTTCCTAAAATTGTTGAACCATTAGAGATTAAAGAATTTGAAACTTTTGCTTTTTCGCCATACATAACAGGTCTTGAATCATGAGTTGTTGTATAAAATGTCCATTTTGGATCATTAAAATAGTCATTCATGAGTTTTTCATCATTTAAAAAATCTAATGAATAACGATAATATTTTTTAAATGAATCAAAATATTTAACTATACCTTTATATTCAATTAAATTTACTTGTGTTACAAAGTTTGCAAGGTATGTGGCAAGATCGTCCATATTATAGACAACACTCAAAGTATTAATTTTCTTGATTAAATCTAAAAATAACTTTCTATCAATAACCATTGTGTTTAATACAATCCCTGTTGATTCTTTAGCTTTTGACTTATAAATCTTTTGGACATTATTTAATGAATCAGATACAACTCTTAAACAATCTGCAAATTCCGTTGTATCATCAACATTTTTATAAACAAGTGAAACAGTTTTTCCGCTCTTAATATGTTCTTTAATGACTTGTTTATAGTCAATTTTCATAATAAATGATGAATTTGTGACCAAAACATATTGAATATTATCGTCATAAAGAAGGTAATCATTTTCTCTAATATTGTTAAGATCAGTATTAAATACTGGATTTAAAATACCTTTTTCATTAATAAGTAAATTCAAACTGCCAGTTTTTGGATTTGCTAGATAAGTATTTGTGTTTGAAATATGTTTATAAATACTATTAGCATGATTTTTTACTAAAACACCAATTTGATCAATACCGCTGTTTGATAAATTCGAAAGAACAAAATCGATAAAAGCATAACGACCAAGAAAAGTTGTACTAGCTAATGGTTTTTCGTTTGTTAATAATCCGAGTTCTCCACCATCATAGAGGTCAATTAAAGCTAAAACATTATTCATATTATTTTAAATTCCTCTCATAATCTAATAAAACAACCTCGTTGCTGTCTTTATTTATAATTTCACCATCTTTAATTTGTGTATCAGGTCCTAAAATTGCATTGTAGACTTCAGCGCCTTTTCCAATGACAACACCTGGCATAATAACACTTCTTTTTACAATGGCATCATCAGAAATAATAACTTCGTTTGATATAACTGATTGTTCAACAGTACCATAAATTTTTGCGCCTTGATTGATAAGTGAGTCACGAACAATAGCGTGTTTCCCAAAAAATTGAGGCATTGAATGTGTGTCTTCACTATACACGATTGGAAATTCATTAAAACGAATCGTATCTGCACTTCTATTTGAAGGAAGTAACTCAAGATTAGCTTCATGTAAACTCGAAAGAGTTCCAACATCTCTCCAGTAACCTTTGAATCTATAAGCCATGAGTTTTTTCCCTTCATTTAATAAATTAGGAATAATATTTTTTCCAAAATCGTTCTCGCTATTTGGATCTTTTTTATCTGCAATAAGTGCTTTTCTTAATTCTTTATAAGTAAAGCAATAAATACCCATTGAAGCTAAATTTGATAAAGGTTTTTTAGGCTTTTCAACAAATTTTGTAATTTTATCTTTACCATCAACTTCCAAAATACCAAATCTTGAAGCTTCATCCCGTGGAACCTCAATTACACTAATTGTACATGCAGCTCCACTTTTTTTATGAAGATCAATCATGTCATTATAAGTTGTTTTGTAGATATGATCTCCACTTAGAATAATTACATAATCTGGATTTTCTTCATCTAAGAAATCTAGATTTTGATAAATTGCATCTGCGGTACCTTTGTACCAATTTGCTCCCTCTTCAGTTTGACGAGGTGGAAGTGGCAAACACTTTCCATGGACACCATCAAATCCCCAAATTGAACCATTGCCAACATAATTATTTAAGGCAACAGATTCATATTGAGTAAGAACACCACATACTTGAATGTCACTATTTGCGACATTCGATAACGAAAAATCGATAATACGATATTTCCCACCAAAGTAAACAGCAGGTTTTGCAACTTTTTTTGTTAAAGCTTTTAACCTTGTCCCTTTACCACCGGCAAGAATCATTGCAACGACTTTATCAGCCATAAATTATCTCCTCATTTGCTAGCTTCTTTTTCAAATAAGCGAACACAACTTCTATTTTTATCGCGTAAAACGATTAATGTTTCATCAACAAGTGGAGAAATATCAGGAATTTTATCGTATGGAGCGCTCAAAATAACTTGTAAGTTGAACTTTCTTAAAAGTCTAACCGCTTCAGTCATTCTTGTTCTGTCCATCTTTGAGAAAGCCTCATCAAAAATTATTAGACGAGATGTGTTTCCTAATTCTCCATCATCATTAACATGATATAGTTGAGCAAATGAAGCAACAACAGCAATATAAAATGGGGTCTGTGTCTCGCCACCGCTCTTCTTTTTCATCATTTTAGATAGTCTCTGTTCGTCACCAGTATCTTTATTATACATTATTAAATCAAAATCTAAATAATTTCTATAGTCTGTAAATTTCAATATATTTTCTTGTAATCTTGAATTATTTTCAGATTCGCCAACATCAACTATTTGTCTGAATAAATCTTCCATTACATCTTTATATTTATTTACAAATTCTGAGTCATCTTCACCACTTGATATTACTAAATCGTCTTTAAGCATATCATAATAACGGCGATAAATAACGCTTGGTTTGACTGTAAAGCGATACAAATCTCTACCAAATGAAGATTGTTTTAATGCATCATTTAAGTTATCGATTTGATCCTCGACGTCTTCAATTGCACTTCTAAGTTTGAAAATAAAGTCATCTTTAAATTGCTTTGTTGCTTTTTCGTATGAATCAACAATTTTATCTTTATATTCTGGAAGTTTAACATCTCTAAATTCTTTTAATTCTGCTTCATAAATATCATTATTTTCTAAATTGATATCGTATGAAAGATGATAATCACTTGTGTATTCTCTTCTTAAACGAACAACCTGATTGTAAATATTGTTTACTGTGTATTGAAGTCTAGAAAATTCTACATTAAATGTTTGGAAAATTTCATATGTAGATTTGCCTTTTTCTTGCATTTCAAGGAATAAAGGAAGTGCTTTTTCGCTGACTAAAATTGAATCATATTTTGAATCAATAGAATTCTCTTTAATTTCAACTTCTTTTTGTTCACTTACAATTCTTTCATTTTTAATGATTTCGTTGTCATGAATTAAATTACCCTTTTCAAGAATAATTGCTTCTTTTGACTTATTAACTTGTTTAATGTCTTCTTCAATATCGTTCAATCTATTGTCAATCGAACGTGTTAGAGTTGTATCATTGTCATTGAGTTCGTTCTCAAAATAAGAAATTGTATTTTGAAGACCTTGAATATCTCCAACATCTTTTAATAAGAAGAACATATTGTCAACTTCAGTTGTTGTATATACTTGAAGTTGATTAGATTGTGCAAAAATTCCTTCAATTTGACGATAAATTTCTAATAATGCCTCTTTTTCTTTTAAAGATGCAGCATTTTCATTAGCAAATCTTTCCCCAAGATTTTTCCCAATATAAGATTCTCTATAAAGTTGAGGATTCATTTTTGTTAATGCAAAGTTTCTATATAAATCACATTCTTTTGTAATTCCATTACCACTCTTTCTTGCATCTTCAATATCAAAAGCTTTATGAACGCGTCCTAAAAGGAAATCAGCATAGGCTCTAGCACCTTCATGGTTAGTTAAGATTTCTTCTGCAAGAGAACCATCTTGTGCTTCAAAACCTTTTTCAATAATTTTTGAATCATCAACAAGAGCTGTACGATAATATCCAAATTCAGATAATAAACTTCTTAAAATCTTGTATGCATCATTGTAATAAGCAGGTGCGACAAATAAATTGAATTTTTGTGGATTAAGGAGACCTTCGATTGCATCAGACCAACTTAAATCATCAATATCAATTAAATCTGCAAAAATCTCTACATTAATATGTTTTGAAAATCTTTCTTCAAGACGTTTTTCAAGTCTATCTTTAATCATTATTAGACGTGAATCATATGGTTTTGTGCCTTTTTTGATATCTAAAGCTTGTTGATTAATTTCTTTAATCTCTTTTGCAATTTTTGAAATCAATCTAGATAAATAAAGTGATAATGAACCAACTGACGTTTTGTATAAAGTCAAATTTTGTCTAAATTCAAGGACTTTATCTTTGTCAATTTTTGAAATATCACTTATCAATTCATTTCGAAAATCGACGCATACATTGCAAGTTTGCTTAGCTACAGTGATGAAATTTTCAACTTCTTCACTAAATTCTTCATCTAAATTGTTTAAATTTATATTTTTGAATGCGTTAACAACATCTCTTGAGCATACCAAAAATGAATCTGCGTATGATTTAAGAGTTGTTCTAACAAGTTCAACATTCCTTGATATTTCTTTTAATCGTTTTTCAGCGTTTTCTTTTTCTTCTTTTAGTCTTTGAGCCATTCTGACATTGTCATTTGATGCTCTATCGCTAATAAGAGCTGTCTTTTTATCTTCTAAAGAGTGTATATCAGCATCAAATTCAAGAATTTCTGCTTCAATTTCCTCAATTCTTTTATTATTTCTTTCGATTTGTTTATGAAAATTCTTAATTCTTTGTAAGCTTTGCTCAAGTTGACATCTTTCAATAATGTATTGAGAAATTTTAAAATTGTCTTTTTGACGGGCGTAAACATCAAATGAATTTTGAATTTCTTCAAGTCTTTTAACTCTTTTTTCAATATTTAATGCTTCAATTTGAAGTTTTTTATATTGAGTGATGTTGTCTTGAAGAACATCAAGTTCAATATTTGCTTGTGGATCGCAAACATATTGCGTAATAAAAGTTGTAATATCAGTAATTGGAGTAAAAGATGTAGCTTTTTTAAGAAGTGAGAAATATTTATCTTTTAAACCACCAAATTTACGTTTAATAAATTCTTGATATTGCTTATTCGAATCAAAAAACAAATATTTATTTGGATATTGTTCTTGGAAGAAACGATTCAATGTTTTATATTCCATTGGAACTCTATCCAATACAAAATTATTTTCAGGAATAACATCTTCAAGTGAGAAGAAATGATGATCTTCGCTACCATCTTCGTATGAATCAAAAACAACTCCTAATGTAAATGGAACGTTATTGACATCATCAAAATATTCAAGAGCAATGTATGATGTAAATCTTCCGTTTCTTAAATATTTGAAACCGCCTTCAATTGTATCTCCGAGTTCACCTCTTAAATAGCCTTTTAAAGTTCTTGAACTCTTTTCCATTGCAGCCTTATTAAAATATCTACCAGAAGTATCGCCTAAAAGAACAACTTGAAGAGCATCGATTAAAGTTGATTTACCGCTACCATTGACACCTGTTAAGAAAACAATTGGTTTAATTTCGATTGTTTCATCCCAAAAATAGTGCCAATTAATAATTTTTACTTTAGTTAGAAGTTTCATCTAATAATCCTCCTTCACTTTCATTCTTGCGATTAAGTTCGTCAAGAGCTTGACTCATTGCTTTGATTTTGTCGCCATCTAATGCATAACAAACTGATGGAAGTATGTAAAACGAAACATTTCCTTCATCGTAGCTGCCGCTAACTTTTGAAATAATATTATGATTTGCTAAAAATCTTAGTGATTTAGCAATTCCTCTACCATATAATCTTTTGCCTGGCATTGTAATTCCATCTTGAATCATTACTTGAATTAATCCAGGAGTAGTAATGTAAATTGCTTGAGTTGAAGAATTTGATTCGTCTTTTTCATTTTCATAAATTAAGCGAAGAACAAATAAAATAAGAGAAGTTTCTCTATCGATTTTGGTTCTATTTTCACTATAAAAATTACTTAAAGCGACAACACCCAAAATAGAATCGTTTTCAATGTGCCAACCACTGTATTTCAAATAATCATTAATCAAGTCAAAATGACGTTCAATGAAACGATAGTATTCACTTGTTCTCATTACTTTTTCTTTTGGATCGAAAATATCGCGAACAACAAACCCTTTTAGTAATAAATAATTTATAACACTGCCAAATTCGCTTTGGTCACTTGGTGCAATTTTTAAAAACTCTTCACTAAACATAACTTAGTCCTTCTTTATAAATTCAAAATTTGGAACTACATAACCATAAGTATGTATTCTTCTATCGTCAACTTCATTAACATAATAGAAGCACGAATCATCATCCTTTTTAATAACTGCAAGGATTAAACAAACGAAAGCATCAAAATTAATAAGTGGAATATCTTTTATGCCAATTCTATCTCTATCGCCAAAAGCTTGTTCCATAAAACCATAGACTTTTTCATCAGTAAAAATTGATTTTGTTTCTTCAAGGAATGAATCTAATAGATAGTCATTAGCTTCCTCGAAAGTAATTAATTCCATTGGTTCACTATTTTCTCTAATTTTTCTTAAAATTGGTAAAGTTATCGAATTTGAATCAATGTAGCCTTGATCATAAAAATAAGTAGAATCTTGCATTTTTGATAAAATCTTTGATAAAACTCTTGGCTCATTCGTATTTTTAGCGTAAATTTTCATGATATTTTCTAAATAACCCTTAACTGTTTTATCGTTGTTATTAAGAAATAAGATTTTATTTGCACTACTTTTTGTGTAATTATTGTTTTCTTTATCAATTTCACTTATTAAATTATTAAGTTTTTCATAAGTATCAGTAATATAATTTATTTTTTCGATAATATCTTTTTCAATCTCTTGGACAGAAATTTGAGAAGCACCTCTAGATGCTTGAATAACTAATTTTTGACGAATATCTTTATCCGCAAGCCATTTTTCTAAAATTTTGATGATTGGTCTTTTAAAACGAGCAACACTGTCAAAAGTTTTTAATGGATGGTAATAACGGTCGCTAATTTTCATTTTGTAAACATCAAAATAGTTGTGCAAAATTGTATTTGTATCAAAAAGTTTTGTTAATTTAGATTGAAAAATCCTAATTGAGTGAGTTAACGTGATGAGTTCGACTTTCAACTTTTTAGTATTCTCATATGAACGGATAATTGTTGCGTACATCAACTCATCTTGTTCTTCATCTTCAAGTTTTAATTCAGAATATGTTGAATGAACAAGACTTAAATATGGCGATTCTTCATCGCTAATGATATCCTTGAAACATTTTAAAAGAAGAATTGAATATTGTGGCAAGATAATTGTTTCTTCAAAAGTGTTTGGATCCATAATAACATCGATCCAACCTGTTTCCTCGAGCCTTTTGCAGATAAAACTTGCTTTAGAAGATAATGTGTTTTGCAGAATTACGTCATCAGGCAAATTTTCTAAATCTTCTTTTTCGTATTCAAAAGAATCTAGATTGTTTTCTTTCTCTTTTAAAGCCTTTAGAAAATCAGATTTTGATATTATGGTTTCATCACTTTCAAGAAGATTAAATAAAATAAGTAAACTATCTATGTAAATGGATCTATTCTTGCCACCAAATAGTCCAAAATAATTTTGTGGAATAATATCGAATAAGTTCATAAATCGAAAAAATTATAACATAAATTATTAATGTTATTAATAATAATTCTAGTATTTTTATCTAAAAAGTATTCTTTTCAAGTTCAAAAATATTTCGAGATTTAAAGCGACTTTTTTAAAGTTAAAATAATAAAAAATGAAAAACTATTCCTTAATTTTACGAATTTATCTATAATACTTTTTAAGAATTTATGAGTGAATCAAATAAAAAATTGTATCCAAATCGTTCTAGATTAATTAAAACATTTATCCTATATGCGATAGTTTTATTAGTTTTAATTTATGGAATTTTTTCATCTAGATTTGCATGGGCATATAAAAATGATGGAAACGAAAGTTCTTATATAATTCAAGATGTTATAGTTATCATAATTTATATTATTTTAGCAATTGTTTCATTGTTTATTCTGTTTAAAGAGAATTATTACGTCATTTTAAACGATGGTTTTGTGCATCATCGCTGGGTTAAAGATCTTAAGATTCGTTTTAATGAAATTTTATATATCGATGAAGAATATACAAAAAAGAACAAAACAATTTTATTTTATACAGATAAAGGCTCATCATTCTTTATGATATTAGATGACGAGGACAAACTTTATAATTTGATAAAAGAAAAAAGTAAAAATCTTATGTCAAAAGATGAATATCATAAAAAATTCCCAAAAATTTCATTATAATTTTCAATAATTATTAAAATTATTCAAATTAATTAGTTCATAAAATTTTTAGTTAGTGCTAAAATTTCGTGGTAGTAAAAATTTACTTTACTTATGCATTTTAATTGTGCTATCATTAAAAGCACGATTTGAAAGGAGGAAGCGAAATGTCAAGAAAATGTCCAGTCACAGGTAAAGGACCTTTAACAGGAAATAAACGTTCACACTCTTTAAGAGCAACTCGTAGAAGATGGAATGTCAACTTACATACATATAGAGTTGAAATTGATGGTCAAGTTTGTAAAGTAAGAATGAGTGCTCGTGCTTACCGTACCCTTAACAAATCACTTAAAGAAAATTAATAATAAAAGAACCGTGAAATCCACGGTTCTTTTTTTATTCTTTTTAGAAAAATGCAACTATTGATAATGGAATAATTGTAAGTAAATAATGCAACAAGCATCCCCATTCAATTATTACAAGGTAATTTTTCTTTGGTCGCGAGAAAGTTTCGGCATCAATTTTTACCATTTTAATCCATTGTTTATAACTAGGATTAAGAAGTAAAACAAAAATAAACACTAATAAAGCTAAAATGAAGATAAAACATGCAATTTCTACACCAATATTTGGAGTTCTTAAGAAAACAACATGTGAATTTGTAAAGAAAAATAAATATATAAAATCAATTAAAAGGTTTAAAGCAACATTTACAGATGCAAAACCAATGTGAAGTTTGTAATTTGATAATTTTATAAATCTTAAAATCAAAAATGAAATTGCAACAAGGACATTAAGAGCAAAAATAATGTAGGCTGCTGTTACACTTCCACCATATTTTTGTGTTGCAAAAGCAAATAGAAATGAGCAAAAACTCAAACCAGAAACTCCAATTCCATAAAAAATTGGACTTAAAATTGAAGAAACTTTATTTCTTCTAAAAATATTAATTTCAAAAGGGAAATATGCAAAAAAAGAAAATTTTTCTGTATGGGTATTGTTAAATCTTGAAGCTTCGTAAAAAATAATACTTCCTAAAAATATTAAAGAGATAATAAAAACGCCAACATAAAGATAGTTATTCATAATCACTCCTCAAATAATGATGCGTAGTTTTCTTTTATATTTTTTGCTTTAAAAAGATAACTACCACAAACAAGAATTTCTGCACCAGCTTTTGTAGCAAGTTTAGATGTTTCGTTGTTTATTCCACCATCAACTTCTATTAAGTATTTTAAGTTATTTTCTTTTTTATAAATAGATAAAAATTCAAGTTTCTCTAAACTCGAGAGTAAAAATTTTTGCCCACCAAAGCCTGGTTCAACACTCATAATCAAAATTAAGTCAATCTTTTCAAGGAAAGGTAGAAGAACTTTTACGTCAGTGTTTGTTTTTATTGAAATTCCAGCTTTTACACCAAAACTATGAATAAAATCGATTAAATCGTTGACTTCATCATCACTTTTTAACGCTTCATAATGAAAAGTAAGGATATCAGAACCAGCTCTAACGAATTTTTCAATATATTTTTTTGGTTCACTTATCATTAAATGAACATCATTAACCATATTATATTTGCCTTTAACCGATTCAATAACTGGTATACCAAAAGAAATGTTTGGAACAAAATGTCCATCCATGACATCTAAGTGTAAATAAGTAGCACCTAAAGTTTCAACTTTTTTAATCTCATCATCTAAATGTAAAAAATCTGCATTTAAAATTGAAGGAGCAATAAAAATTTTTTTCATACTAATACCTACTGAAACCAAAAATTCTTGAAAGAAGACCGCCACTTCCTTTCATAACTTTTTCATTTCTATATAAAGATAAAATATCTTTTCTCATTTCTTGAACACTCATATATCTATCAAAAGGATCTCTTGCAGTCGCTTTAAAAATGATGTATTCAACTTCTTTTGGAAGAGTTGGAATTATAGTTAAAGGTGAAATCATGTCAGAATCAAGGTGTAAACGTGCAACTTTTTTAGGATCTTTATCATCAAAAGGAACTCTTCCTGTAAGAAGTTCAAAAAAAGTTATTCCCATTGAATAAATATCACTTTGAAAACTTGCTTTTCCACCAGTTACTAGTTCTGGGGCTAAATATTGTATCGTTCCAACGACTCTTTTTGACTCATTTAAGTTCAAATTAGAATTCAAAAGAATAGAAATTCCAAAATCACTTAACTTAACTAAACCATCATTTTGATAAAAAATGTTTAAAGGTTTGATATCGCGGTGAACAATATTTTTTTCATGAACTGCACCAATTGCATCACAAAGTTGAAGCATAATTGAGCATGATTCATTGATTGAGAAATTTCTTTTATAATCCAAAACGTCACGAAGTGTTTGACCTTTCATGTATTCATTAACAATATAAGGTAGATTTTCATATTCGCCATAATCATAAATTTTTACAATGTTTGGGTGATTAAAAGCAGCTGAAAAGCGAGCCTCGTTTTGAAAGCGAATTATATTTTCAATTTTTTGAGCATTTTCAAACTTAATAATCTTTAGTGCAACTTGGCGTTTAAAAATAATGTCTCTTGCTTCGTAAACATCAGACATCCCACCATGGCCTAGTTCGCCAATAATTTTATATCTGTCACCAACTAGGTTGTTTATCCTAATCATTTAATGGCTCCCATAAACACAATGAAATATTGTCGCTTCCACCATTAAAATTTGCTAGATTTATAAGACTTTGGGCTTTATCCTCGACATCATTATTTGCAATCAAAATATTTAAAATGTCTTTTTCACTTACATTATTGTATAAACCATCAGTGCAAAGTAATAATTTTTCACCATTATATTTTAGAACTTTTATATCAACGCTGATTGATGGAAAAAGTCCTATTGCATTAGTCAAAACATGTCTTTCTGGGTGAACTAAGGCTTCTTCCCTCGTAATTTGACCACTTTGAAGTAAAAAATTAACATAAGTTTGATCTTCAGTTAATTGAATTAAGCGATCATTTTTTAAAGAATATATTCTGCTATCACCACAATTTAACACAATAAGTTTGTTTTTAAAAATCAAAGCACAAGTTAAAGTTGTACCCATTCCTTTATATGAAACATCGTTATCTTGTAGTGTATAAATTGAATTATTTGCAGTTTTAACTATATTTTTTAACCAAGTTAGAGCAGAATATGAATTTAAAAAGCCTTTTTTCTCTTTAAAAGACTCACTTAAAATTCTAATTGTTTCAAAAGATGCATAATCACCTTTATTGTGTCCGCCCATGCCATCAGCTGCAAGCAAAAGAATGTTGCCGTTTCCATTTACAAGAACTTTTACGGCATCTTCGTTGTTAATCCTTACCTTTCCAATTTCACTTTTATAACAAAAGTGCCCCTTATAATTGCTCTTTTTCATCTTTTGCCCTTAATTGTCCGCATGCTGCATCAATATCTGAACCAAATTCTCTTCTAATTGTTGCATTTACTCCACATTTAATTAATGTGTCCATAAAATCGCGGACTGATTTATCATCGCTTCTTTTATATTTATTCTCATCTACACTGTTGTATGGAATTAAGTTCACGTATGCTAGTGTTCCTTTGATTAGTTTTGCTAATTTTTTTGCATCTTCTTTACTATCATTTATACCATTTAACAAAATATATTCAAAAGTAACCCTTCTTCCAGCATTTTTTTCATAATATTTAACTGCTTCCATCAATTCATTCATAGGATATTTAAAACTTATTGGCATAATTTTTTTCCTAATTTCATCGCTAGGAGCATGAAGTGAAATTGCTAAATTTATTTGCAAACCTTCTTTTGCGTAATCATAAATTTTTGGAACAATGCCACAAGTTGAAACAGTTATGTGTCTTGCACCAATTGCAAGACCATGAGGATGATTCAAAATTCTGATGAAATCCATGACATTTTCATAATTATCAAAAGGTTCACCTGTACCCATTACAACAACATGCGTAACTCTTTCATTGTTACCTTCTGCTTTTAAAATATCATCGATCACTAAAACTTGACCAATCATCTCACTAACAAGTAGTTCTCTCTTTTTCTTTAATAATCCAGAAGCACAAAAAGCACAGCCCATGTTGCAACCAACTTCGCTAGAAACGCAAACTGCGTTTCCATAATTGTATCGCATAAGGACTGTTTCGACTTTATCGCCATCTTCTAATTCAAGAAGAAGTTTGATAGTGCCATCTTTGCTTCTTTGTTCTTTATGTATTTTTGGTTTTACTAAACAAAAATCTCTATTTAAAACTTCTCTAAACGATTTTGAAACATCGCTCATCTCATCGAATGATGTTACTCGTTTTTCATAAATCCATTTAAATAATTGAGTGGCTCTATATTTTTTCTCTTGTAAAGATAGCATCAGCTCTTCAAGCTTTTCTAAACTATAGTTATAGAGATTAATCATTATTTTTCCTTTTTAACTAATGCAAAATAATACAAACTGTTTCCTTTTTCGTTTGGGAATGAAGTAATTTCTTTAACAAGTGAGAAATTTTTATGTGTATCTAAGAATTTTTTCATTTGAACTAATGTCTCTTTGATATCAAATGTTGGAACTGCATAACATAAATATCCACCAACATTAAGGTGACCAACAATGTCATTTAATTCTTCTTCTTGTTTTGCAATTATTCCATCTAGAGTATGGTTATCAAATAAAATTCCATATTCTGGATTTCTTCTTAAAAGTTCAAAGTTGCTAGATTTTGGAATATAAACACATAAATCTTGCTTTTCAGAAATATTTGTAATCAAATCTTCTTCATTGCTTTCAATAATTGTTAAATTTTCTAACGCTAATTTGTTAATTCTTGTAAATAAATCTGGATAATTTTTTTGATTTGAAGTTGCTAAAGTTAATTTATTGCTTGGTAAATACTTATTAATCAAAGCAATAAATGCAGCATTTTTATCTTCGAAATAGCATAAAATGTTTGAATTTTCTAAAGCAGGAAGATATTTGACCATGTCATATTCAGCTTTTTGAATTGGGAACATTGCAATATCTCTTACTAAAGCATCTTTTCTAATGCTAGTTTTAGATGTGTATTCAAATAAATCTCCATCAACTTTGTTGTATGATTTTAATCCATCTTGGTTAGCCTCAACAGCATTTAATCTTACTGCAAATTGTTTTGGCATTCTAACAAGAGAATTAATCACTGGAAATGCCATGGATTTATCATATTGTTTGAAAAGCATTTTAATAATCCAATCAGGAATATTTGTAATTGCAGATAATGTTGAATAATCTTTAGACTTAACATTCTTTGCAAGATATTCTTTTTTACTTAAAGTTGCCTCTTTGAATTTATTTTTTTGTTCATCATCAACTTTGATTTGGTAAAGTGCTAATTTTTTAATTAAGAAATCAAAGGACTCTTTTTCATCGAAATATTTTTTGAATGAATTATTTGCGTAAACTATGCCAGTATAAATTAATGGTTCAACATCATCGATCTTAAAAATTACATTTGAGATCGCTTTGATTGCATAATAATTTCTGAGAAATAAACCTGTTAAGTTTGCTATGATAGAAATCTCATCTTTTTTATACTTACCATTAACAATTTTTAAAGCAGAATTAAAAGGTTCTTTTTCCTTTAGAATCTTTTTTAAAACATTAAAACTAGCTTCATAAATTCTCATTTTATTTTTCTCCATTCATTTTTTTATCAAAATCAGCAAAAATGTTGCCTAAATAAGGCTCTTCGCCATCTTCACTATCTTCATAATCTTCATCATAATCTTCCTCGACTGAAACAGAATTAGATTCGGTCATAAATCTTGGGTGTGAACTATCGATAAATTCATACCTGTTATCTTCGCTATAATAATAGAACTCAATTGCAAGATTTATGCATGCATCTTTCATATATTCACTAATGATTTTTACAGCTTTGTTCTCTAAAACTTTAATTTTTAAAGGAGCATTAACTCTAACAAGAACATTCCATGTATTTTGTTCAACACCATTATGAATAAATAAACATTCTGGTGCATAAAAATCAATTTTGTCCTCGCTGATTTCATATAGTTCAGCAAGTTTTGGGGTCATCTCTTTTGAAATTTGTCTAACCAAATATGGATCAAGACCAATAATAGAAATCGTAATCATATAAACTTCCTTTTTCTTTGTAATAATCATAGATTATTAGATTTTGTTTTTCAATTAAATAGCCAGTTATTGAATAAAAATCGAAAAATTTAATAATTTTTTTATAATTTTGCTAAAAAAAGAATATCCAAAAATTAAAAATTAATAAGAATATGGATTAAAATTTATACGTAGTTTAATGTTTGAATTTGAAGAAAATGAACTGATTAAGTCTTTAATGCCAAGCGAAATCTCAGATAATTTTTTGTATTTAATTGTAAAAGTTGTGATATAAACGCCTCTTTTGAATCGAATCAAACTTGGACCTAAAATTTTTAAATCTTTAACCTCTAAAGAGTAAAAATATCCTTTCACTTGTTCAGCACTTTCTATTAAATTATCAGATTTTTTACTTTCAAGAGTGATAGATAATAAATTGATAAAAGGAGGGTAATTTGTCTTCTTCCTTTTTTTAATTTCTTCATTATAAAATTCTTCATATTTTTGATTTGCAGCAGTTAAAAGACAAAAATCATTTGGATAACTTGTTTGAATTATTGCTTTTCCTTCTTTATCTCCTCTACCACATCTTCCAATAGTTTGAGTTATTAAAGAAAATGTCATTTCACCACTTCTAAAATTTGGAAAATTAATCAAAAAATCTACGTCTATAATGCCGACAAAAGAAACATTTTTGAAATCGTGTCCTTTTGAAATAATTTGAGTTCCAATGAGGATTTGGGCCTTATTTTGATTAAAATCATCTAAAACCTTTTCAATTTGATAAGTTGTTTTGCTTCTATCACTATCCAAAACAAGATATGGAACGCCAAAGATTTTTTTAAACTCTTCTTCAACTTTTTCTATGCCATAACTTGATGTTGAAAAATATGTTGATCCGCAATGTGGGCAAGAGTCATATACTCTAGTTTTGTATTCACAATGATGACAATAAAGCATCTTTTTTTCTTTGTGATAAAAAAGAGGAAGGTTGCATGTTGGACATTTAAAAACATGACCACATTCTCTGCAATAATATCCTCTTCCATACCCTCTTGAATTTATCAAAAGGATTGCTTGTTCATTATTTTTTATAACATTTGTTATTTCTTTTATTAATGGGAGAGAAAAAATATTTGATTTATAAGAAAATAAATTTCTATCGAGTTTATTTACAATTTGCACTCTTGGAAGAGGCAATTCATTAAATCTCTTTCTTAATCTCAAAAGGTGAAAACTTCCAACTTGAGCTCGAACCATAGATTCGATTGATGGCGTAGCTGAACCAAGGATTATTTTTCCATTATTAATTTTAATTCTAATTTGAGCAACGTCTTTTGCGTTAAACAGTAAACCTTGATCATCTTGTTTGTAGCATTCATTATTTTCTTCATCAATTATTATAAGACCAAGATTTTGAACAGGTGCAAAAATTGCACTTCTAGTGCCAACTACAATTTTTGCTTCTCCACTTGAAATTTTTCGATACTCATCGTATTTTTGTCCACTTGTCAAAGAAGAATGAAGGACTGCGATTTGATCTTCGAAATGTGTATACAAACGTGAAATCATTAAAGGAGTTAATGCAATCTCTGGAACTAAAACAATCACGCCTTTATTATTTTTTAAATATTTTTCGATTATTTTGATATAAACTTCAGTTTTTCCGCTTCCTGTAACACCATAAAGCAAGTAAGTTGAGTCATTCGAATTTTCAAATTCATCAACAACATTTTGTTGTTCTTCATTTAGGTTTATTTCTTTTTCATAGTTGAAAAAACTATTAATTTTGTATCTATTTTGTTCAACTTTTATCTCTTTGATAACGCCCAAATCTAAA
>JAQXNS010000104.1 GCA_029098125.1 bacterium | reverse complement strand
TCAAAAAGATAAAAGCATTCATGATACAAAGTTTAAAACAAAACCTACAACTTTTTTCAAAGATGCTTTAAAGAGATTTGCAAAAAATAAGAGTAGTGTTGCTGGCGCAATTATTTTAGGTACACTTTTACTTTTAAGTGTCTTAATTCCAATCATTGATCCAAGTGATATTGATACAACTCATCCATCAGAAGCGTTCCTTGCACCAAAACTTTTCGATCCTGGAATTGGTTTTTGGGATGGAACTGAGAAAAAATATGATGTTCCTTGCGATCAAAATAACAGTTATGAAGATCCAGAAACTCACGAAATTTATTATTACCCTTTTGAGACTGCTTATGTTTCACGTGCAGTTAAAAATTTATCTTTGCCACGCGCTGGTTTTGTTGATATTCCATCTGAATCAGTTAAAGGTGGCTTTGTTAATCTTTTAAATGATAATACAAATTTAGCTGAAGGAGCTACAGTTCATAGTGCAACACTTGAATCTCCAACTTATAATTTTGATATTACAAAATCATATTCACTTGAAATTGTTTTCTTAGCAGAAAGCGTTGAACTTTATCCTCAAAGTGAAAATTATGCTTTATGGATGGAGTGCACACTTGAAAATAATGAAACTTATCAATCAAGTATCATTAAATTTAACGATGATCTAAGTAGATTTTACACAGAATCAACTACAGAAAACCCAATTGATGAAAATTCACCAATTAAAGTTAATGTTTTAAATGTTGCAGACATTTTTGCTTCATTAAAAGCTGATACTTCAATTTCTAATAAAAATATCAAAGATGCAAAATTAAAATTAGAAATAAACGGTTTTAAAAACGAAACACGTTCTTTATTTATTAAATCAGTTGCATTTAATTCTAGTGATGACACAAATCTTAACTTGAAAAAATTATCATTTAGCGACGCAAATCAAATGTGTTTAGCTACTTCAAGTTCAGCAAGTTATTGGACTTTCTTAAATGGAACTAAAAAACTATACAACGGTTTAGGTTATGTTTGTGATTTCACTTATGATACATATGAAGCTGTTTATGGTTTACAATCAAAACAAGTTGGTGAAACAACGATTAAAGAATATATTAAAAAAGGCTGGATTGATAGTTCATTTAGTGCAGCAGAATGCTATAAAAGTTATAAAAAGAATCCAAACGCATATTTTGAAAGCAAAAAAATTCCTGGTGTAACTGATAAATATTGTCCAATTGATTCAATTGAACAAATTACAATGACTGAAAGTGGTGGAGAAAAAACTTATTCATTTAAATGTAGAGTCTATGGCTATAAAATTTTAGGTTATACCTCAATGCCACGCTTCCTTGCTGGTACAACAAACCAAGGTCTAGATTTATTAAAATCAGCATTTGTTGGTTTAAGAAATTCACTCGGCTTAGGTTTATTAACATTTGTCATCTGTTTCTCAGTTGGTTTAGTCTGGGGTGCAATTTCTGGTTACTTTGGCGGAACAATTGATATTGTTATGCAAAGATTTACAGATATTTTAAGTGGTGTCCCTTGGATTGTTGTTATGACAATTTGTATCCTTAATCTTGGAAGTAACTTTGGAACATTTATTCTTGCTATGTGTTTAACAGGTTGGATTGGAACAGCTGGTTTAACTCGTACACAATTCTATAGATTTAGAGATAGAGAATATACTTTAGCTTCAAGAACATTAGGTGCAAGTAATTTTAGATTAATTTTTAAACATATTTTACCTAATGCAATGGGAACAATTATTACAAGTTCTGTTTTAATGATTCCAAGTGTTATTTTCTCTGAAGCTACAATCTCATATTTAGGTTTAGGATTCCAAGACATGCATTCTTTAGGTGTTATTTTATCTAAGAATCAAGCATATTTGTCGACTTTCCCTCACTTAATTTTATTCCCAAGTGCTATTATGGCTCTTATTATGATTAGTTTTAACTTATTTGGTAATGGTTTACGTGATGCATTCAACCCATCATTGAAAGGAAGTGAATAGTTATGAGTACAAATTTTAAAGATATCGATTATTCAACTGCACCAAAAGTTCTTGAAGTTAAAAATTTAAGAGTTAATTTTAAAAGTGATAGTGGTTTAGTTTATGCAGTTAGAGGTGTTTCTTTTGATTTGTATAAAGGTGAAACACTTTGTATCGTTGGCGAATCTGGCTCTGGAAAATCAGTTACAAGCAAAACTATCATGGGAATTCTTGCTTCCAATGCAATTATTGAAAGCGGTCAAATCATGTATGAAGGTGAAGACCTTGTAAGAATCAGTGAAGAAGAATTCCATAGAATCAGAGGACATAAAATTGGAATGATTTTCCAAGATCCTCTCTCTTCATTAAACCCAATTGTAAAAGTTGGTAAACAAATTACTGAAGCTACATTAATTAATAAAAATATTTTAAAGAAACATTATAACGATTTAATTTCGCGTCAACTTGTTGCTTTTAGAAATTTAAAAGCAAATAAAGTTTATGAAGATATTAAAACTAAAGAAGAAATTGCTAAGATTAAAAACTACATTTCAGCATTAAATGATCAAAAAAATCCAATTAGTGAAGAAAAAGTTGATGAAATTAAAGAATTTATCTTCTTATTTAAAAAATCAATTAGTGATGAAATTCTTGCTTTATCTAGAGAAATTGATGCACTTCTTCACAAAAATGACGTTGATTCAAGATATCTTGAAGATGAAATTAAAACAAAAAAATTATCATTATTTGAGAAAAAATCAAGATTATTAAAGAGTTATGAAGACATCGTTAATGTTGGCGATGATACAAACAATCTTTTAAATACTAGATTAGAACTTTTAAATAAATTAGTTGCATACAATAAAGAAGAATTTAAAACATTAAATCCTTTATATAAAAAGGCACTTTCAATTAGAAAGAAAGAAGCTAAAAAAGAAAATAATGTTTATGCTCAAGATTTGAAAAATAAACATGAAGCAAAAATGAAGGATTTAAATAATTCTTTAAATGATGTTTCAACAAAAATTGATGCTCTTGAAAATACTCTTTTACCTGAAGAAAAAGAAAAATATGAAGAAATTTTAAATCAAGATAAAGTTGTAAAAGAAAATTTCTTCAAAAGAATGTTCAAAAAGAAAGAGCAACAAGAAATTAATATTTCTAAACTTGGAAAAATAGTTGAAAAAGTTACAAGTACTGGAAATGCTGAATTTGATGAACTACTTGGTCTTAAAAAAGATCTTTTAGAACAAATTGATAAAGAAGAAAGCGAATACATTAATTCTACAAAAGTGACTAAAGCCGAAGCTAAAAAGATGGCAATTAAAGTCATGAAAGAAGTTGGTATTCCTCTTCCAGAACAAAGATTTAAACAATATCCATTTGAATTTTCAGGTGGTATGAGACAACGTATTGTTATTGCAATCGCTTTAACTGCAGATCCTGATATTTTGATTTGTGATGAACCAACAACTGCCCTTGATGTTACAATTCAAGCTCAAATTCTTGAATTAATTAATAAATTAAAGAGAGAAAGAGGACTTTCATGTATATTTATCACTCATGATTTAGGCGTTGTTGCAAATATGGCTGATAGAGTTGCTGTCATGTATGCTGGTAAGATTGTTGAATATGGTACAAGTTATGAAATTTTCTACAATCCAAAACATCCATACACTTGGGCACTTTTATCCTCAATTCCTGATCTTGATTCAAAAGAAAAACTCGAAGCTATTCCTGGAACTCCACCAGATATGCGTTTCCCACCAAAAGGCGATGCATTTGCTTTAAGAAGTAAATATGCAATGGACATTGATTTCATGTATGAACCTCCATTCTTCAAAGTTAGCGACACACATTATGCTGCAACTTGGTTATTGCATGAAGATGCTCCAACTGTTGAGATGCCAAAAATTGTTAAAACTCGTATCGCAAATTCTATAAAAGACTTTGAAAATAACAAAAACAGCGAAAAATCAGCAAATAAAATCCCTGAAGAGTCATTCAGATTTGTTGAGGAAGTTAAGAGTAATTCAATTAAATCTCAACTTATTAAAAACAATCTCAATGCTTATCATAATTATGAAGAAGGCAAAGTGGTTGTTGAAAAAGACAACTCAATCGACGTAAATGAAGTTTCGAACAAAGAAATTGTTAGCGAAATTGAAGGCGTAAGCAAAGAAAACGTCGAAAAAGAAATTATTAATATTCGTAGCAAAGCTAAATATAAAGAAGAATATGTTAAAAACAACATTATTTTAAGTGTTAATCATTTAAAACAATATTTCTTCTTTGGAAAAGGACCAAATAGAACTAAATTAAAAGCAGTTCATGATGTTAGTTTCCAAATCAAGGAAGGCGAATGCTTTGGTGTTGTTGGTGAATCAGGTTGTGGCAAAACAACAACAGGTAGATCAATTATTGGTTTATATAAAATAACTAGCGGTTCTATATATTATAAAGGATATAGAATAAGTGCTGGTTCAAGATGGAACGAAAAAGAAATCAAATATACTAAAATCAGATATAAGCAAGCTATTGCATCATTAAATGAAAAACTTAAAAATGGTGAAATTACAAAAGAAGCTTATAATGAAGAATTTAGAAAACAAAAACAACTTAAAGATGATATTTGCTTGGTTCAAAAGAATAAAATCAAACAAATTCGTTACGATAATAAACATGCAAGTAGAAAATTATTGAACGAAATTCAAATGATTTTCCAAGATCCAATTGACTCACTTGATCCTCGTATGACTGTTGAAGACATCATTCAAGAAGGTTTAAAGATTCAAGGATATACAAATCGTGAAGAAAATCATCAAAAAGTTGTTGAAGTACTAGAAAAAGTTGGACTCATTGCTGATTACTGCAATCGTTATCCACATGAATTCTCAGGTGGCCAAAGACAAAGAATTGGTATTGCTCGTGCTCTTATCATGAATCCAAAATTATTAATTTGTGATGAACCTATCAGCGCACTTGACGTCTCAATTAGAGCGCAAATTATTAATTTATTGAATGATTTGAAAGAAGAAATGGGCTTATCAATTATGTTTATTGCTCATGACTTAAGTGTTGTTAAGTATTTCTGTGATAGAATTGCTGTTATGTATTTCGGAGAAGTAGTCGAACTTGCAACAAGCGATGAATTATTCAAACATCCTCTCCATCCATACACAAAGAGTTTGTTAAGTGCTATCCCAAGACCTAACCCACTCAGTGAAAGAGATAGAGTTCGTATCCATTATGATCCAAAATCTGCTCACGATTACAGTGAAGATAAGCCAACATTTGTTGAAATTTGTCCAGGTCATTTCATCTTAGCTAATAAAGCAGAAGTTGAAAAATATAAAGAAGAAATTTTAAAAATTGATAATGAAGAGGAAAATACTTCTGAAAATATCTCAAATATAGAAGATATCAAAGAAGATTCAACTTCTTCTGAACCTGAAAATGAAATTACTTCTGATAATGTTGAAGAAGATGAAATTGAAGAAATTGAAATCATCGCAGACGAAAAAGCCGATAATAAAAATGAGCCAAGTGAAACTTTATTAAAGCAAAGAAGTGGCGAATATAAAAAGGTTTATTACGTTAGAAAAGTCGATGGAGTTTGGAAAATCTCATTAAAATCTGGCTTGAAAGTTATTAAAACTTTCAAGACTAAAGTCGAAGCACTTGAGTATGCAAACGCTTTAGCAAAGTCTCAAAATGGAACCGTGTTAGTACATGCTTCTAAGGGTAAAAATAAAGGTAAATTTATCAAATAATAATATACGTTTGTATAGTATTATCCCTTAATTAATATTCGTTTGTTTATTAAAATTGAAAAATATCACTCGATGCTCAAGTAGAATATCAAAAACTGATATTTAACATAGGTTTTTGGCTTATTTCTAGAATGCATTTTTTTGAAAAAATGTGTATAAATGATCACATAAGCGCATTCTAGAGGGGGTTTAGGCACATTTTAAGAGAAAAAATGCACCAGAATATGGTGCATTTTTTGCGCTTAAAAGATTTTTTGAAATTTTTGGCTTAATATTTGTTTTTAACGCCTGTCTTCTTGGTCATAAAACGATGATGATTCCGCAAAAATTTGAGGAGTCACTAATGTTTTTGGATTTTAAAAATTGCAATTTGCTTGAATTTATTTCCATACTTTTTACCTTTTTTATAGAAAATATTATGTATAAATTCTGTTTTTCGAGCAAAAAAGCTGTAACAATTTGGCTGATAATTTGAGCCAGTGTTTATAAAATTGATGGTAAAATAAGTTTGAAATAAACAATTTTATTTGTAAATTCAGTCTTTTATTCAAATCAAACTGAAACTCATTTTCTTTAATAGGTATAACTAACAATTGAACTCCTATTGGTATTGATTTAACAAATAAGTATGTTAAACATCTTAGATCGCTGCCTATTAAACTTATTGATAAGATTGCAATTCCAATTCTTTGAGCATATTTCCTATTTAAGAAATTCATTAGAATTTTTGCATAAGATAAACCAAAAGGTTTATCAATGCTTCATTTTTTGCTATCAAATTTTTATTAAATGTTTCATTTAAAAATACAATTAACAGAAAAAATTCTTTCTATACTTAAATATAGTCTAATTTCCTTAATTACTTCTATAATAGTTGGAGTTATAGTTGGATTATTAGATGTTTACTCAAAAGATATTTCGTTTACCGAAAACACATTTCCGTCTTTGCTGATGCTTTTACAGTTTCAGGAATCTTAATGTGCTCTTTTTCTTACTTGTTGTACTTGCAAGAGAAGGCGCATTTGACATGATTGTTTATGGTACAAAAAGATTTTTTATCTTTATCTTTAAGAAGAATCCTGAAGAATCATCTCGTCCAAGAACCTATTTTGATTACGTTGTTCAAAAAAGAGAAGATAAAAAAAGAAATCATTTTGACTATTTAATTTTTCCGTTTATATTCTTTTTTATTGGTTTAATTCTTTCTATAATTTGTGCTTAAAAATCTCAAAAACCCTACAAAACCCAAATATTTTTGTTAAAATCTCAAAAAATTCTTGGGTTTTTAATTTGCTTTTTTATACATTTATTTACAATATTTTTTGGCACATTAATAGAATTTGTGGGTAATTCATCAGCAATATTTTCTATTGAAAATATAATTCAATATAATTTTGCTTTTATTTTTGAGTCTTTTCATACTTAAAATAAATTTTAAGAAGCAATTTAAATATAGTTC
>JAQXNS010000103.1 GCA_029098125.1 bacterium | reverse complement strand
GAAGAAAAAGAGTTCTTAAAAGATTATGAAAAATTAGAAAAAATGCAAATTTTAGAAAAAAGAGAAGATAAGATATGTTTTAGTGAAGCATCTTATGCATTATTAATTTATTTTGTTAATAAAGAAGAAAGGACTCTAGATCATATAAAAGAAGTGATTGGCATTTAATATTAATTAGAAAAATAATCGATTTAAAATCTAAAGAAGAAATAGAATATGATGCTTGGGTTGAAGAAATAGGCAAAGCAAACAACAAAATTATTGATGAATTCGAACATTTTTAATAACAGAAAAAGGGGATGAGGACATAATCAATTGTCATTCCTATATATTTTTACTCCAGGATTATGTCCGAACGCCCACAAAAATATTGACAATTACAAACTAGGACGTCAAATTACTTTTGATAGAAGCTATATTGGTAGAGTTGAAAGCGGAGAGATGATGCCATCGCTTCTTTTAATGTATATGTTCTCAAAAGAATGTAACATAACTATAGATTGTATTATATCAATGTTGTAACTTTAGAATTATCTAACGATTGAAATTGTGAAATGAATCGTTTTTTTATAAAATAATTGCATGAAACCAATTCCAATTTCAAAACCTAAGGATTATTCCAAAAAGACATTATTAGATTTTTTCAGAGCAGAAGCTTCTCAATATAAAACTGAGCTCGACAAAATCAATCTTGACAAAAAAGAAAGAGCATCAAAGATGAATCAATTCTTAATGGAATCCAAACAAAGTATAATCAACTGGATTCCAAATTTTGGGAACTTGCAAAAACGTCTAGAAGTCATTCTATTGATTACTTATTGCGCTAATTTAGTAATGCTTGAATTTAGAAATAACATATGGAATTACGACTATATGGCATTTTCTAGGAGAATAGGCGAAATTTGGGAGCCTTTTTGCAAACTAGCTTTTGAATATCCTGTTAATAAGATAAAAATTATAGAACCGTTGACTTTTTCTAAAGTGCAACATGAGATTATTGAACAGGTTTATTCTTTTATATCCAATCTTGCAATCGAAGATTTTAAAAAGGATGTTTTGAAGGGTTATTATGATAGAACTTTTAGCTTTATTGACAGTGGCAGCATTAATTTATCTTTAGATCTTCACATCGAATACGAAAGCAAAAAATACAACATTGACTTTAAAAGCGGTTTCAACAGTAACGAAAAAGGAAATACAAATAGATTACTTCTTGTTGGAAGTATTTATTCTTCAATTTCAGATAGTTATGTCAACATGATATTGGTCAGAAGTCCAGAAAATCAAAACAATCATTATTTGCAGACGCTTCGTAATTCTCCTTATTGGAAAGTGTATTGCGCAGATGAGGCCTATGATGAAATAAAGAAGTTATCTGGTTTTGATATTAAAAAATGGATGACGGAAAACATGGATTGGAGAAACGATATCTCAGCAGAATTTAGAAGATATCTTGAAACAAATAATCTTTTAGATTATTTAACTTGGTAAATACTATCTTTTGTGCTACCGTATATACGAGGAAGCATATGGATAAAAAATACCAATCATATTACACAAAGAACGCCTTAATAACATCATACATGGCTTCTATGATAAGCCCTTTTTCTGAATGCAAAATTTTAGAGCCCTGTGGTGGAGATGGTGTATTTATCGATGAATTGCTTAACTCAAACGATTCATTTGTAATTGACACTTACGATTTAGATCCTAATGCTATCGAAACACTTAACAAGAAATATAAAAATGAAAAAAGGGTTTTTGTTTTTGAAGGCGACACATTATTCCATGAGACCCTAGATAAATTGGAAAAGAATCCAATTTATGACAGAGTTATTGGAAACCCACCATATGGAGCTTGGCTCGATTATGGGACAAGGGATTTACTCAGAAAAAAATATAAAGGCTATTACGCAAGCGAATCTTATTCGCTATTTATAATTCGCTGTTTGAACTTGCTTAAAGATGGCGGGGTGTTATCATTCATTATTCCGGACACATATTTATTTTTAAATATGCATAAGTCTTTAAGAAAGACTCTTTTGACAAAAACTAGAATTAAGGAAATATTGATTTTTCCAAGTAAATTTTTTCCTGGAGTGTCATTCGGATATAGCAACATGTCAATTATCACGTTTGAAAAGTGCTCAGTAGAAGAAGCTTGCCTCAATAATTGCATTACTATAATCAACAATTTTAAGAACGTTAATCAATTTGATGACGTGAAAAATAGAAAATTGCATAAATTATCTGTAAAGCTTATATGCCAAAAAGATATTTTTGCGAATCACAATCATTCCTTCTTGTTGGATGATGAAGTTACTAATTTGATTAATAAGTCAAATGTGAAACTTGGAGATATAGCAAATTGTGTGACAGGAATTTATTGCGGAGATAACACAAAATTTATATTTGCTCTCGATGAAAATGTTAAGAATTCTAAAAACTATAGTTTTGTAGACAAAAAACTAATTTATAACGGAACTGTTGATAATAATGGCTTGGACGGAGAGCAACACTTTATCGAGATAATTAAAAGTTCTTCAGAAACAAAATTCATCAGAAAAGAGCATCCTTGGTTTATTGATTGGTCTAAAACCGCAATTCATCATTATCTAACAGATAAGAAAGCGAGATTTCAAAACTCTTCATACTATTTTCAAAAAGGTATTGCTATTCCAATGGTTAAAAGTAGCAAAATCAACGCAACTTTAATGAATGGTAATGTCTTTGATCAAAGTATTGTTGGTATATTTTGCAATGACGATTCCTATGTCTTATACATATTGGCTTTTCTGAACTCGGATGTGGCAAATAAAATTATTCATACTATCAATCCCACCGCAAATAACTCCGCTAACTATTTAAAACAAATTCCTATTATCATTAACGAAAGCGCTCAAGAAAAAATCAACAAAATCATGAACGAGATAATTCAAAAACAAGATTATAGTCCTGATCAATTAACAGAAATTAATAATATTTTTAACAATCTTTATAAGTAGATTATTGCATTAATAGACGAACAAAAGAAGTTAGTTGATGAGATTCTTCTAAAAAGAAGATATATGTTCTCGATGACATAGCTGCTTTAAAGGGCATATCTAGAGGCGATGTCAGGAACTACACTAGAAGAATGCTTGGCTTCAGAGAAATTGGTCGTTGTCCTTATTGTAATAAAGAGATTATTATTACTTAACATAATCCACAAAAAAATTCTGCAATCCTGAGTATAAAAGACTCTATTACAATACACATAGAAAGAAGACTTAAACTTTAATATGCAAATGTTTCGGCAAAAATTATCAACATTATTGTTGTAGGGATATAGGATTTTGATTGCTTTCTTGCAAAAGAAAATATAAAACTGAATACACCAATAGTGGTGTACAAAAAAGTTCAACGGATGATTAAAAAATGTTCAATCGGTCTTCAGTTTCGTTCAACCCGTGTTCAATTGTATCAAAATTGAACAAGAAGCCCATATAAAGGAGTGCATATTTAGGATTTGATTAATATGTGATATAAGTAATATGAAGGTGATAAAATGAAAAAAGATAAGTTAAATTTTTTACTTTATAAGTATTCTCTTGATAAAGGTTTTTTAAGTTTTATTGTAATCTCTATTGGTTTGTGCATATTTTTGATATTTGGCATTTTTGAAAATTTGTTATTTTTAATTCCGATTATCGCTATAGTTATTTTTGATTTATATTTGATAATAAAGTTATTGATTATAAAAAATAAAGTAAGTAAAAATGATTTGGAGAGTATAAACTTAACTAATGCACAAGCTCATATTAAGGAAACTAAAGAAACAGCTAGTTCTGGTTCAATTTTAATAAAGTTATATATAATTGATGAAAATAAAAAGAAATATAATTATTACTATTTGACAGGGTCAGAAGTAAAATTTAAAGAATACAAAAATACGATTAATAATGGAAAAATTGTTAACTTATTTCTTTATAAAGGAACTAAAATAATTAGCAATATTATTGTAGATGGAGAAGAGTTAAAGGATCTTTATTATGAAATAAAGCATTCTAAGAAGCTTAGAAAGCCGATGGTTTATGAACATATCAAATATAAAAGAACAAAAAAAGCTATGTACAAATACGAAGAATATGATATCAATGATGTAAAAGATGTATTTGTAAAAGCAAAACTTTATGAAGAATTATTTATCATAAACAATGAAAATAAGTACGTTAAAATTTCATATAATCAAGAAACACATAATGAGTTTTTGATTGATAAAAATAAATTTAATACTTTTGAGGAATTTTTAGATGAATTAGAAAAGAGTGGGTTTGTTTTTGAGGGAAAATTAAGAGTTATTTATACATTAGGAAATACAGACCCAACATCATTTAATATGTTGATTAATGAAGTTAAATAATTTTGATTCTCCTCATGTGATTAAAAATGTATTCTTTTAGAACTCTTTCCTATGGAAAATAGGTTGAGTGCATCCTTTTTATTCTTTTCACACATCTAAGAAAAACTGTCGCTGTCTAAAGTCACTTATTAAAAATTGGATAAAAAACCTATTCAAATAAGAGCCGTTCATTGGATATCTATTTTTTATTTTTAACTAAATTAAGAATATTGACTTAAATAAAAATAAGAGCATAATTTTCTCTTATGGTAGCAACTATTGTTATTTCAGTTTTAGCCTTTGTTGGAGTGATTGCTTCAATAATATTAATTCCTCATTTTAAAATTGGAAAAGTCACTATTGATACATATTGGATACTTCCACTGCTCGCTGCGATCATTTTACTTGCTACTTCTCTTGCTCCTTTTAATGAAGTTATATCATCATTAACAAGTGATACATCTATTAATCCACTTAAGATACTTGGATTATTTTTCTCAATGACAATTATTTCAATTTATCTAGATGAACTTGGATTATTTAAATATCTTGCTACTAAGGCTGCTAAAAAGGCTGGTTCAAACCAATTTGTCTTATTTCTTATTCTTTATCTACTTGTTGCAGTTTTAACTATCTTTACATCTAATGATGTAGTAATACTAACGTTTACTCCTTTTATTTGTTTCTTTGCAAAAAAAGCGAAGATTAATCCTTTACCATATTTAATTGCGGAATTTGCTGCTGCAAATACATGGTCGATGATGTTTATTATTGGAAATCCAACAAACATATATTTAGGCACCTCAGCTGGTATTAACTTTATTAATTATTTTAAAGTTATGGCTATTCCTACACTTATTTCAGGAGTTATACAACTAGGAATTATCTTCTTAATTTTCTTCAAGAAACTCAAAGAGCCAATAAGCGCTGAAGATGAAGAATATAAAATTGAAAGCAAGGTTGATTTAATTGTTGGTTTAACGATTTTAATAAGTGTTTTAGTATTATTAATTATTTCAAATTATATCAATCTAGAGATGTATTTAATTTCTTTGCTTGGTGCAGGCGCTTTAGTACTAATTTCATTATTTGTTCGATTATTTACTAAAAAGAATTGGAATTATTTAAAAGATTCACTTGTGAGACTTCCTTATCAATTAATTCCATTTATTCTATCGATGTTTGTAATTGTTGTTGCTTTATCTTACCAAGGAATAAGCGACCATATATCAAGCTTCTTAAATAAAGGCCCTTCAATTTGGATTTATGGAGTTTCTTCATTTATAAGTGCAAATATCATCAACAATATTCCAATGTCAATTTTATTCTCTAACCTTGTTAAAGGACTTACGGGAAATGCTTATTTAGAAGCAGTTTATGCTTCAATTATTGGCAGTAATATCGGAGCGATATTTACTCCTATTGGCGCTTTAGCGGGAATAATGTTTTCTTCTTTATTAAATAAACACGACATCAAATTTTCATTTTTAAGTTTTATAAAATATGGATCTATTATTTCTATTCCTACATTAGCGATTTCATTATTATTCTTAATGATTGTTTTATAAACAAACTTGCTTATTTTAAGTTATCTTAATTTATTCGATATTAATCTATATTACGCTTATATATATTTATATATTGATTTACTTATTAAAACCGTTTTTACTTTTTTATCATAAAAGAATTTCTTAATGGTAAAAACTATAATTCTAAAGCTTTGAATTAGCTAGGTGTACAAGTCTGGTTTTTCTATTTCTTGAACAAACGAAAAACGACATAATATGAATAATGATTTTAGACAAAACTAGATTAGTCTAATTGTCCAATGTCAATTGACCATCTATTAAATGGTCTTTTTTAATATTCATTTGAGCAATTTTTAAATTAAAAATTTATAAGCAATACAATATGATTTAAGGTTTTTTAATGCATAAATAATAACTAATAATTTATAATAATTATATTATGAATAATATCAATTTCCTTCATGACCAACATGTGCATACTTCTTATTCCGAAGATTCTAATGCTAGTATGGAAGAATATATAAAGATAGCTATTAGTAAAGGATGTTCTTATTTTATAATGACGGATCATTTAGACTTTGATATTCCAATGTATAAAGTTAATTGGATTGCTGATTATAAA
>JAQXNS010000102.1 GCA_029098125.1 bacterium | reverse complement strand
CACCATTATCGTTAAAAATAGAAATATCATAATAACTTAAGAATGAATAAGAACCAGCTTCAACAAAATCGATATTAGTTCCTGGTTTTTGATTAATAATAAGATTATCTCCGCTTGCTAAATCTCCACTAATCTTATATTGATTTTTAGAAAATGTATGAGAATATCCATCATATGTGCAACTAAATGTTGTATCAATAAAATCTATAATTAAATCTCTTTTATTGATGACAATATCTTTATAATCAGTTGTGATTTGATAACAATTTGTAACATCATATGCTGTCTCTGATGCATCAGAATAAATATTAAATTTAAGTTTATTTTCATATGTATTTGCATGATTAAATTCAGGAACCGAGATTAAAGAAACAATATCATCAGGTTGAAGTCCTTCAACATCATAATCACTGTTAGAATGCATCATTCCATCGTATGTAGTTTCTAATGAAGGAGAAGAAAAACGTAATGCGGCTTTTTCAACATGCAAATCACCAAAATCTTCTATAATATTAAAATTATCAGAAATATCAACGCCATCTTTGATAATTGCACAAGTAGCCTCATTCTTTAAATTAGGTTCATCAATAAATGTTGCAATGTTAACATTTTGATATGTTAATGAAATATTTATCTCTATATCAGGAGAAACCGGATTAGATGTTTCATAACTATAAACTAGTTCAGTATCAAGTTCCTTACCAGAATATGTTCCATAATAATCCTCTGTTTTAATAGTGATTGTATTTTTATTAATGTTAAATTTTCCAAAGTTATTTGTAATATCGTAACATTCAGTTACATCTTTATCTAAAACTGAATTATAAATTGTATATTCTCTTGAATTTTCATATTCACCAACATTAGTTTCTTTAATTTCACTTTTTGTAAAGTTAATTCTATCTGTTTCTTCAACAAGACCAACTTGAGAATATTTATCATTTTTATATTCTAAGCCTGAATAAACATTGTCTATTACCGGTGTTTCAAGTTTAAATTCCTTTTTAGAAATTTTTAAATCTCCAACCTCTTTTGTGACGTTGTAGTATTTATTAATATCAATTTCATTTCCTTCTTTGTCTTGAATTTTATAAGTGAAATCATTTTTTAAACCATTTGGAATAAAATATTGACCAATATTATCAAATTCAAAAGAAATCTTATGATTTTCACTTAAACCATCGCCTAATGAAGTATAATCAACACTTAAATCTTCAGCTGAAATAGCTTTTCCATTATATTCTCTATCAATTGAATTTGAAGAAAGAATTAAATTTCTTTTAACAATTTTTAATTCACCGTTTTGAGTTGTTATTTGATAGCAATTTGTAACATCTTCAAGAGTTTCATTCCTTTTAATAATTACTTCTGGAGAATAAGTTTCACTACCAACTTCTGTTATTGAACTTGGATTCTTTTTATAAGTTATTTGATCGGTTTCAGGAATTTCTCCTTTTACTAAAACAAAACTTCCATCAAGACTTTTTGAATCATATATTTTTTTATCGCTTGTAGCTCTTACTGTAATTTCTCTTTTTGAGATAGTAAATTCTCCAGGATTAACTTGATAATCGTAATAACGATCAGTGACGTCTTCAAGGGTATCTTTATCAATAATTTTAAAATTAACTGAATTAACTTTTGCTTCTTCATCCCCAATTAATGGCTTAAAATCATATAAATGATCATAAGTAACCTCAATTTCATGGTTTTCAAGCAAAGAACCTGAAGTAATATTTATCGAAAAATCGGATTCATCAAATGGTTTTCCATCATAAACTTTGTTTAAAGAAGATGTTTGAAGTGTTATTTCTCTTTTTTTAATTGTCAAACTTCCATAATCAAAACTTATATTATAAAATGCAGTTCTATTTCGATTAGAACTATCTAGAATTTTTATTCCTAATTTATTTTGAGTTTTTCCGACTTCTTTAATTTCAGTAGAACTTATAACTTCGATTCTATCTCCTTCAGCAAGTGGAGTTCTGTCATCAAAAGAAAAGTTTGTATTAGTATGAGGATTTCCATCGTAAGAAAGAGATAAACTATCAGTTTGTAGTGATAATTTTCTTTTTTTGATAGTAATTGGAGTTTGATCATTTATGAAAGAATAATTTCTCGTAACATCAACTTCTTCATTATTTAATACCTTAATAGTTTCAATATTAAAATCGATTGTTGTGTTAAAAGTATCGTTTGTATCAAATGGATTTTCCGTGTAATAATTAGCAGCGAAATCATATTGAATATTTTTAAAATAATCGCCATTAATTAAAGAAGAAGACCCATAATTCAATTTATCACCATATACAAGTTCTTTTTGAAGAGAATAAAGGTGAATTTCTTTAGGTTTTATCGTAAATTTAAAAGTTTCTCCAATTACTTTTGCATCCCATCCATTATATGAATAAGCTCTTGCTTCGTAAGTTCCAGCATAAACAGGTTTTTCTTCACTCCGTTCAGTTTCATTAATTTCTTTATATTCAACATGTGCAGCGTTCATAATTGATTCAGGTAAAAAATTATAATCTTCACCATAAACAATTTCATTTGCAGCTCTTTGAACAAAACTCGAATTTGTACCTTTAACAGATTTTAATGTCACAACTGTTGTAGTTGAAGCAAGAAAAATAGCTATAAGAATAAAACGAATCTTATAGATAATATTAATAATCTTATTTAAAATAAGTATTTTTTTCTTAAAA
>JAQXNS010000101.1 GCA_029098125.1 bacterium | reverse complement strand
ATCGATGTTCCTGATTTAAAATCATTTTTCAAAAAAGACGATTTTGATTTTTCGCTGCCTATTAATTGTCATTATTTTACTTATATAGTGAACAAGATATGTGGTTTTGCAAAAAACGGAACATCAAGAAAAGGTAATTATGACGATTATATCGACATTCGTCTAGCAAATAAAAAACATAAATATTTTGAAATTGATGAAGAATGCATCAAAATGATGAAATCATTATTCTATTATTTGAATTTATTTTATAAATTACCTTTACTTAATGCTTTCGTGGATGAAGAATTTTCTAAAAACTATATTGAAAGCCATAAAAAACCTAATAATAAGGAAGAAGTTAGGAAAAATTTTGAATATTTAGTTTACCAAGAAAATTATTCAATCTTAAAAGCATTGAAAGAAGTAGCAAAAAATAATCAAAATTTTTCGATGTATGAACTTGTTTCAATCGCTTATAAGTCTCAAAAAGACTACTTTATTTATATTTTTGATTTAAAAAACATAGAAAAAGGATTAAAAGAGGTTAGAATTCCATCTGAAAAAGAAAAAAATATCGTTAAATATTTTAAATATGAATACTTAAGTGATTTATCGATTTATGATCTTAGTAAAGATTATGATGTTTATTATTATGAAAATGATGGATTAATTCATTTGATTGTTGTATCTTCAAGATTTCCTGAACTTGAATATTTAAAATTAGATGAAGATCTAAAAATTAATTTAGTTGAAGTAATTAAAAATCATTATGGAAATAACTAATATTGAAATAAAAAATAACAAAAATGTTGCCCACATTGTGCTAGATAACGATGAAACTATACAAATAATTGGAAGTTTTTTGTATGGAAATGTTTATCATCTATTTTTAACTAAGATTGTAAACGACAAAAAAGTTTTATTTTCATATAAAACTAAAGATTTTACAGAAATAATCGAGCGGGCAGAACTTAAAAAATATGAAAAAAGCGACATTATTAAACTTATAAATTTAAGTGGTTTATATTATTTTGTGATTTTTTCAAATAATAAATTTTTCTGCTATAGTGTTGAACCATTTATCGAGCTAAATTTTGAATTGATTGATAATTTATCTTCCAAAGGACACGAAACAAATTTACATGTTAAAGACTTTACAATTTTTTACATTAACGATACTTTCTATGCATTATTATTTACTGAAAATGAGCAAAACGAGATTGAGACTCAAATTTTTGCTTCAAAAGAATTTAAGAGTGAATATAAAATAATCAAAAATTTCGGTTCATTACACTTAGTTGATGGCACCGTAAATTCTTTATCATCATATTATAAAGATGGTTTGGTGTATGTCCTTTTTGATTCGAAAAAGCATAAAAATTATTCTTCAAAAGTAATGATTTTTAAATATGATGAGGGGACAAAATTTGAGATTTTAATGCTTTCAAGCTACTCATTTTTACGTAATGAAAGAAATGCATTTTTTATTCAAGGAAAGCAAAATAATCTATTTATTTCATCAATTTTATCTAAAGAAAATTCATCAAAAACTTTTCTCACTTTACCAAAAATTATTAATTACGAAAAAGGAAAATTTCTCAAAAAGCCTGCAAAACTCATATTAAATCGAATTATTTCAGTAAATGATTTTGATTTTTCGAGCAAACTTTCATCCTGTTCTTTAGTAAAAATTGACGCTGATAAACCATTTAAATTATCTTTTAACAACACTAATTCAACAATGAAAATTCTCTTTTTTGAGCAAAAATTTGCTGTTGAAAAAGACAAGAAAACGATACTAATTTTAGATACTAAAAAAGCAGTAATTTCTCTATTTATTTTGCTCGATGAAGACATCGTTGAAATTGGAATTAACAAAGGAGAAGAATTTGTCTCATTCTGTTTCAATCAATCAAATTTAGACTTTGATGTTGAAATTGTTAACGATAAAGCAATAAAGAACTTTCAAATTGGGAGCTTCAAAAATGAATAATGATTTTAGAAAAGGGCTCTCAAGTGAGGAAGTACAGATATTAAGAAAAGAAGGCAAGGTAAATAAATCAAAAAAAGTTAAAGGCAAAAGTCATTTCAAAATCATTTTTGAAAGCTTCTTCACCTCTTTTAATATTGTTTTATATTTACTTGCTTTTGCTTTTTTGATGTTTCAAATTTTTTATCCTGATGGAATAAGATCAATTCCAATTACTAAATACGGATTTTTAACAACTATCTTATTTAATGCATTAACTTCCATTATTTCTCAAGAAATGTCAAAACACACTCTTGAAAAAATGAAATTAATATCAGATCCAAGAATTTTAGTCATTAGAGATGGAAAAGAAGTTGAAATTAATACAAACGAAATCGTTTTACATGATTCAATAATTCTTAAAACAGGTAAAGATGTACCATGTGATGCAATAATTGAAGAAGGAGAGCTTTACGTTAATGAATCGAATTTGACTGGTGAAAGTGATGCTTTAATAAAAAAGAAAGGTGACATTGTTTTATCGGGAAGTTTTGTTGTTGGTGGTTTTGCCATATTAAAAGCAGAAAAAGTCGGCAACGACACTTATATTTCTTCAATTGAGAGAAAAATATCTTCAATTCGCAAAAAGAAAAGCGAATTGTTGCTTAATATTCATAAAATTATAAATATTTTACTAATTTTGATTATTCCAGTTGTTCTTTCAGTCGGATTAAAGATGTTTTATGTTGGAACTTATCCAAGCGGAGGTAAACACTGGGTTTTTACACTTAACATAGTAACAAAATGTGGTGCTAGTTTAGTTGGAATGATTCCAATTGGCATGATTCTTTTATCGTCAATTACGCTTAGTGAATCAATTATTAAACTATCGAAGAAAAAAACGATGGTTCAAGAATTATATGCAATTGAAAATCTCAGTCGAGTTGACACACTTTGTTTAGATAAAACAGGAACCTTAACAACGCAAAAATTTAAATTAGTAAAGACGATTACACTTCAAGATTTAGATATAAATTCAATTATGAGCTCTTATTTGAGCGCATTTAAAGAAACAAATCCTACTTCTGAAGCCTTAATTTGTGCGTTTGGTAACGATCCATGTTTAAAAATTAATACTTTTTTACCTTTTAATAGTAAAAATAAGTATAGTGCAGTTCAATTTGAAAACGGAGAAACGTATCGCCTTGGCGCTAGTGAATTTTTAACAAAAGATCAAGGAACACTCGAACTCGTTAAAAGGTATTCTTTAGATGGGTTTAGAGTTTTGTGCTTAACTAAAAATTCAATACCTGCTGCATTATTTTTGCTAAAAGACGAACTAAGAGTTGGAATAAAAGATACATTAAAATATTTTAAAGATTTAAAAATTGACATTAAAATTATCAGCGGAGACAATCCGATTACGGTTAAAGAAGTTGCAAAAGACGCTGGTGTTTTAAATTATGAAGCTTTTATCTCAATGGAAAATGTAAAAATTGAAGAAATTAAAGACATTGTTAGCCAGTATACGATTTTTGGAAGGACTAGCCCTGATCAAAAACAAGAAATAATCAAACAACTTCAATTACAAGGTAAAAAAGTTGGGTATGTTGGAGATGGAGTTAACGATGTTACCCCATTACGACAAGCAGATTGTTCGATAGCATTACAAAATGGCGCTGACTCGACTAAAGCAGTGAGTGATGTTGTTTTGCTTGATAATGATTTTTCACATTTACCAGATGTATTTTTAGAAGGCAGAAGAGTTGTTACAAATATTCAAAGATCGATTTATTTATTCTTAACTAAATCATTTTTTGTCGCGATTTTTTCTCTTTCGAGTGTTTTTATGCCAATTGGCATGCCACTTGAAATTGAATCAATTTATATTTATGAATTTATTTCAATTGCACTTTGTGGGTTTTTGTTGTCGATTGAAAATAATAAACCTGAACCAATAAAGGGGAGTTTTGTTAATAATGTGTTGCTAAAATCACTATATTTTGGAAGTTTTATGACAATTTCAGCCCTATTACCAGTAATTTTAAATCCTTTTGTTAATTACAAATATTCTTCAAGTCTTATTGTAATTTTTATTACACTTGCTGGATTAATTATTTTGTCAAAAGTCTGCAAACCTTATAGAAAATACACAATTTTTGTACTTTTAACTGGAATTATTTCATCTATTACTTTGGCTCTTGCTTTCCCAGACATATTTTTCAATCCTAGATATTTGAAACAAGCCCAAAATCTAGGAGAACAATTTAAATTAATTTTTGATGATTTTTATAATTTAAATCTGTTTAAAAGTTTTACAAACAAAGAATGGATTACAATTTTTGTCTATTTAATTTTGGGGCCAATTGTTTTTTATTTGATTGATTTTATCACTAAAATTGTATTAAAAAACAAAGCAAAAGACCTAAAAAAAGATATTTAAATAGATGTTTATAGATTAGAGAGGATTCTATCGAGTTTTTATACTTTTACTCTAAGAGTAAAATAGTGTATTATAAGCAAGCCGAGGAGATATATCATGGAAGAAAAAGAAGGTTTAAGTTTAGGTGATATTTTTCGTATTATCGGAAGATATTGGATTGGTTTACTTGCAACAATTTGTGTTGTAACAGGCGCTGGATTTATTGTCGGCTCTAAATTATCAAAACCAACATACTCTGTAAAACACGATGTCACTATTTCTTATAAGGATCAAAATAGTAGTTTAGCTATAATTGGAACAGCAACAGATTTCATTACTTCAAGTGAAATTTTCAAAGAAACAGCTAAAATCGTAAATAATAGCGAATATGAAGGTAAAACTGGCAATATTAATCCAATCGCTGATGTTAAAGAATGCCTTTCATTAACTACAAGAGATAAATCTGTTGTTCTTGAAGTTACATATACATCAGCAAGAAAAGAATTAGTCGTTGTTGTTATGAATGCTTATTTATCAGCAATTGATCAAGCTAGTGATGCTATTGATGTTCAAGAATCTCCAATTTTTGCCCCTCTTAAAAAAGGAAACGGAACAGGTTATAAAATTGAAGGCGTTGCAACAGAAGAAGAAATTACGACAAAAGTTACATCTAAGAAGATGATTTTATTAGTTTCTGGTGCTTTAGGATGCGTTTTATCTCTAATTTATGTATTTGTAAGATATGCAACAGATAAAAAGATTTATGATCTTGAAGCTATCTCCAATAAATATCAAATTAAATCATTAGGAAATGTTCCTGAATTATCTGATTCAAAAGGAGAATAACTTCATGAATAATTTTATGTTTAAAACTTTAATTGAAAGAAAGTTAATTGATTTAAATTCTGAAGCTGGAAAAGCATATCAAAAAATTAAAGCTTCTCTTGAAGTTGCAATTAGAGAAAAAAAATCAAAAGTTATAGGATTTATTTCTGTAAATCATAACGAAGGAAAATCAACAGCATTATTAAATATTGCAAATTCTTTTGCTTCAATTGGTAAAAAAGTCCTTGTTATTGACGCTGATAACAAAGGAGCATCATTACATTTATATTTTGCTTTACCAAATGAAAAAGGTCTTTCTGATATTATTCTCCATGATGCAAATGTTGATGAATGCATAGTTTCCACAGGTCAAAATTTTGATTTAATTACATCTGGAAAAGAAGTTGAATATACAGATTCTATTTCAGGAAGTGACAAAATTTCAAAATTATTAGATGAATTAAAAGAAAAATACGATTTAATTTTTGTAAATGTTGCGCCTACAAAATCATCTAATGATGCAGTATTATTAGCTCACGTAATTGAAGGATTTGTTTTAGTTATTAAGAGAAAATCAACAAAATCCACCGATTTAGATGACGCGCTTAAATATTTGACTTTAAATCAGAAGGTTAACTTGATTGGTTTTATTGCAACCAATGCAAAAAGTAAGTAATAAGAGAAAAATGTTATATAATTAGAGAGTACAATTGTACTTTCTTTTTTTGGAGGAAAATATGCCGAGTTCGCTAGTTCATTATATTTTTGCAAAAAGTTCAAAAAGCGAAACAAATAATGCTTATTGTCTTGGTTCACAAGGCCCAGATCCATTTTTTTACTATGGATATACATCAATTAAGGCAAAAAACACAAAAACAATAAGACAATTTGGAACATTTCTCCATAAAATTGATCCATATAAAATATTTTCTTTCTTAGTTGATTATATAAATGAAAATAGAGACGATGAAGAATTGCTAAAAAGTTTTAGCTATGGACTTTTATCACATTATATTTTAGATAGAGTCACTCATCCTTTCATCTTTTATAAAACAGGTTTTCCATTATCAGAACAAAAATATTCATATGCTCATTCACGCTATGAATCAATTTTAGATGTTTTAATTGCTAATAAATTTAATTATACATTAGATTATGTTGGAATTTTGACTCTTTGCGATAAAGATTTAAAAATCGTTTCAAAAATGTTTTCTGAAATGGCAAAAGCACTTAATTATGATGGAATTGGCGCTGACGACTACTTTACTTCAGTAAAAACAATGAGAACTGCAGCAAAAATCATTAATCCAAAACATAGTGGTTTAAGAACTTATATAATTAACAATCGTCTTAAAATGCACACAATTAGAGCGATGAGTCATCCTTTCCATGAGGAAATTGACAAATCAATTGATTATTTAAATTTGGAACATTCTGAATGGTTTAGTTGTGTCAATAATGTGTCGAAAGGAACTTCATCATTTATAGATTTACTTGACGATGCAAGGCTTTCATATCTTGAGATTGAGAATATTTTTAATGATTCATTAATCGATTCTGCAAAGAAAAGTCGACTTGATAACTACATTAAGGAGAAGAATCATAATGGCTTTAAAACTGATTCTGAACTTAAATTTTTTGATGAGGAATTTTCAAAAATCGTACAAAATAGTTGAGTTCTGCAGGGTTTTTGAGAAATTTTGAGGGAATTTTCATATGTTTTCACCAAATAAATTACTAGATGAATATTTTGCAAAACATCCATCATCTGATAGAAATTCTTATGATGAAGAGGTTTTTCATTCTTTCATAATTGATTATGCAACAAAGAATCATCTTGACCTTGAAATGATTTATTCAAAATTTGATGAGGATACTTTTTATCAAGAAGAGAACAAAACTGACGAATTAGTTTGTAAAGAAGTTGCAAAATATTATGACAAAAGTATTTATTTAAAACTAATTTACGAGCTTACGAAAGAACCTCTTTCAATCAATGAACAATTAAATATTGTTGATAGTTTTAATTTAGAACTTTCTGAAAAGCTACTATCAAAAGATTCAATATATTCTGAAAATTACAAATTTAAATTTTTTGATACAATCCGTTTTTTATATGGTTTACATTATGAAAGAACTAGATATGAGAGAATCTCAAAATTGCTTTATGTTGATTTCTTAAAAGATCAAAATCTAGAAATGCTTTCAGATTTTGTCTATGCATTTAGAAAAAGAGATTATGAAACTTGTTATGAAATATTAAAAGATCCTGCAATTTTTAATGATATTTTATATTCAAACATCTTAAATTTTTATTTAGCACTTGCGCAACATGATTACAAACTATGTGATCAGAGCGTTTTAAATATTGATTTTAGAAATCCATATATTGCTAATTATTTAAAATTTAATTTTAGCAGCATTTCTCCATTTGAAAAATTTAGCGGGGATTTTATTTCTTCTTACGTAAAAATGAAACGTGAAGATCAACAATATCTTGAATATTTTGCATTTTTATCAATATTTAGAATTATTTCATACAACAATGAAATGGTTGAAGATTATTCTCTTTCTTCATATCGAGAAAATTATGCAAAATTAAATCTTAACAACGCAGAAGAAAGTTTCATTGTTTATATGATTATCAGAACTCAAATTCTTGGTAATTATTCAAACAATACAGATTACAAGATTATTTTCAATGATATTGGTAAGCCAAAAGGAAAAAAGAGGAAAAAAGGCTCACTTAAAGAAGAAGAACAAGTTTTTTACACATTTTTAGATACACTCGTTGATAAATGTTATTTTGATAAATCTACTAGAATGGAAAATAATGAGGTCCTTGAAGTACTTGAACTTAATGATTATTCTTTGATTCTCTTCAAATCAATGATGACTTCATCAAAAATTGTAGATTTAATGACCGGGAAATTATTTGGGGTAAATAAATGATTTGTCAGTATAAAAAAAGATATACAATCACAACCAACATGTTGGATGCAAATGATAACTTAAGATTAGCTGGAATTTTTGATATTTCACAAAGAATTGCAGGCGAACATGCAGAAATTATTGGTTGTGGATTTAATAAAATGATTGAGCAAAATCTTATTTGGGTTGTTACAAGACATTACATTGAATTTTCTAGGCCAGTTAAAGATTCTGATAATATTGACGTTTTGACATATCCGTTAAAACCAAGAATTATAGAATTCTGTAGAGAAAATGAATTTTCAATAAATGATGAAGTTGTTGCTCATTCAACTTCTTCGTGGATGGTCTACAACATAAAAACAAACTCAATTGATAGATGTTCTGCTTTTGAAAACTTAGAATTTCATGAGCAATATTTTAAAGAACGTGTTAAAAGATTGCCTCATCTAAAAAAAGATGTTCTAGAATTTTATAAAAATGTTGAAGTTACATATTCAATGATCGACCATAATAAACATATGAATAATACACATTATTTTGACTTCTTTTTGGACGCTTTTGCTCCAGAAAAACCTATTCAAATCGCTCAAATTGAATATTTAAATCAAGCATATTTAGGAAATATTATCGAATTATTCAAATATAAAGATGGAGAATTTGACGAATTATATGGTTTTATTGGCGAAAACCCTATTTTCCATCTAAGAGTCAAATATTTTTAAGGAGTAAAAAATGAAAATCAATCCAGAAATTAAAAAAGCAATCGAAGAAGGAAAACCAGTAGTTGCGCTTGAATCAACTATTATTTCTCATGGGATGCCATATCCTAAGAATGTTGAATGTGCTCTTGCTGTTGAAAAAGTTATCAGAGAGAACGGAGCAATACCTGCAACAATTGGTATCATTGATGGAGAGCCAATTATTGGTATGAGTCCTGATGAAATTGAACTTTTTGGAAAAAGAAAAGGTGTTGCAAAAGTTTCACGACGTGATTTGCCTATAATTGTTGCAACAAAAAAGTGGGGCGCAACAACAGTTAGCGCAACTATGATTCTTGCAGAAAAAGCAGGAATTGAATTCTTTGTTACTGGTGGAATTGGTGGTGCACATCGTAAAGCTAATGAAACTTTTGATGTTAGCGCTGATTTAGATGAACTTGGAAAAACAAATGTTACAGTAATTTGTGCAGGTCCAAAAGCAATTCTTGACTTGAATTTGACAATGGAATATTTAGAAACAAAAGGTGTACCTGTAATTGCTTATCATTCTGATTATTTACCAGCATTTTTTACTCCAACAAGTGATATAAAAGTTGATTATAATGCACAAAGTGCTAAAGAAATTGCAGAAATTGTTAAAGCAAAACGCGAATATAACTTAAATGGATCAGTTTTAGTCTGCGATCCAGTTCCTGAAGAATATGCACTTGATAAAGATTATATTAATCATGAAATTGATAAAGCTATTCAAGAAATGGAAGAACAAGGCATTAAAGGGAAAGATGAAACACCATTTTTATTATCGAAAATTGTTAGTTTAACAAATGGAAAAAGTCTTGAAACAAATATAAAACTTATTTTAAATAATGCAAAACTTGGTGCAGAAATAGCATCCGAATATTCTAAAATTAAAGGATAGTTTATGGACAAAACACTTCTTCTAATTGGTGGGTCAAACATCGATTATATTGCATCTAGCAAAGATAAATTGATCAAAAAAGTATCAAATATCGGAACTGTCAGTATTTCTTTTGGTGGTGTCATGAGAAATATTGCAGAAAATTTAGCACGACTCGGTAATAAAATTGATTTTTTAACTGCAATTGGAGATGATGCAAATGGAAAAGCAATGAGAGATGATTTAGAATCGCTTGGCATTAATGTTATTTCACCAAAATCAATTTATCCAAGTGGTTCATATGTTGCAATTAACGATTCAAATCATGATATGGTTGAAGGTATTTGCGACAACCGAATAATCAAAGATATAAATATAGATTTTATTAATAAAAATGATCAGTTAATTTCGAGCCATGAATACATAATTATGGACTCAAATTTAGATGAAACTACGATTGACTATCTTTTTGAAAAATATAAAGATAAAAAATTTATTGTTGAAGCAATTTCTCCAACTAAAGTTTTAAAGTACAAGAAACATTTAGACAAACTGTTCTTAATAAAATGTAATATTCACGAAGCCAGAATGCTCATGGGGATTGATCTTACTGAAAAAGATCTTGTTGGTGGTTTACTTGCAAGAGGCGTTAAAAACGTTGTCGTATCTCATGGCTCTCATGACATATTTTTTGGTCATGATGTAAGAAAAATCGATTTAGTTAAAGTTGAAGAAGTGGTGGATTTTGAAAACACAACTGGTTGTGGCGATGCTTTAACAAGCGGGGTCATTGATCATTTTATTAGAGGTTACTCATTAAAGGAATCTGTTGCATTTGGAAATGAACTTTCTAGATTGACACTTATGTCAAAAGGCGCAACAACAAAAGAGATAGAAAAATATCGTCACTTGTAGTAAAAACCATATTTTTATTGGTTTTTACATTATTTTTAAAATAATTTTAGGCAAAAAGTTTACTCTTCTTGCCTATTTGAACAAATTAAGAAATGATATAATTTTTCAAAAGAGGTGCTTTATGGAATACAAAATTAATAATTTTAAAGAGAAAATTGATCAGATTGAGATCGACAATGGATTAGGATTGACAGCCATTTTATCAAATTTTGGTGCTGGTGTTTATTCACTAAAATTAGATGGTGAGCCACTTGTTCTAGAATTTTCTGATTTTCAAGATTATATGTACTCAGCTGGTTTTCATGGAAAAACTTTAGGCGTCGTTGCTGGAAGATTAAAAGGTGATGGATATATTAAAGGAAAAGAATATCATCTCAAAAATGATCCAGATAAAAACTTTTCACTTCATGGTGGAAATCAAAATTCCATTTCATATAGACCATGGAAATATAGCA
>JAQXNS010000100.1 GCA_029098125.1 bacterium | reverse complement strand
AATTAGTCAATATATGATAGTGAACTTGATTTAATGTAATCTTTTGGTGTAATTAAAAATTCTTTTTTAAAACTTCTAAAAAATGATGAATAATCTTTAAAACCACTCTCAATAGATGCTTCCATGATGGATTTTCCTTCTAGGAGCATCTTTTTTGCATGGGATAATCGCTTTTTAATTATAAATTGTAGAACTGAAACTCCTGTGTTTTCTTTAAAAACATGAGATAAATATGATGGTGAAATTGCAATTTCCTTTGCTAATTCCTCAATTGTTATTTTTTCCTTAAAATTTCTATTTATATATTCGATTGTACTTTTAATAATTGTATTCGATTCATAATTTTTATCATTTAAATTAGTTTTGTTAAGTACATGATCAGAAATAAGTAGCATCACTCTGAAAAAAGATAATGTGTATTGGAGATCATCGCCAAAATTTTTCGAATTTATGGTTTTACACATTCTTAAAAGGAGGTTTTCAATTTTCTCCATCTCGTTTTGACTAAATGAGATGACAAAAATTTCTTTTTCTTTCATAAGATTAAAAACAGTATCAAAATTCGTTATTTCTGTGTTAAATCTATTTAGAAATTTAGGTACAAACATTGTAACTATTCTTTTTGATGGTGTTGTTGAAATAATTTGGTGCATTTGATTTGGAAAAGTTATTGCCATATCGCCCTTTTTAATGTTGTATGTTTTATCATCAACTTTATATTGGCATTCACCTTCTAGAACATAAAGTGTCTCATAATGTTCATCATGAGAATGAAATGATGAAAATAAGGATGAAATTTTTTCCATTAAAATTGTGTAACTTAGATATGGTTGCGATCTTTTTAAAGTTTCCTCGTCAAAGTCGATTGAAATATTTAGTTCTTTTAAAAAAGTTGGCAAGTTTTGCACCAAGTCTGAAATTTTCATAATAGTTTTATATAATTTTAAGCAGTTTTTGTCAATTTTTTAACCATATATGTAATTTTTATTGTAATTTTTGCTTGATATAATGTATTTATCAAATTTGTGCTAAGTGCACAGCAAGGAGACATAATGCGTAACACAATCAATATTAACAAAGGGTGGCGCTTCGAAAAAGGGGATATTAATTCTTCTAAATGTAAATTATTTAGACAAAAGAAGATTAATTTACCTCACACATGGAATAATCTTGATGGCCAAGATGGTGAAAACGATTATTTTAGAGGGACTTGTTATTACTACAAAAAACTTGGAAAAATTGAAAAAAGTAGTGATGAAGTTATTTATCTAGAATTTAATGGTGTCAGCCAAGAAGCTACAGTTTATTTTAATAATGAAGAAGTTTTCCATCACGAAGGCGGTTTTTCTACCTTTAGAATCAGAATCGATGAGAAGCTAAATGATGAGAATTTGATTAAAGTTGCTGTTAGCAATGAAGCAAATGATCACATTTATCCTCAATTTGCAGATTTTACATTCTTTGGTGGGATTTATCGTGACGTCAATTTAATTAAAACAAACAAAACTCATTTTGAACTCGACTATTTTGGTGGGCCTGGAATTAAAATTACACCAAAAGTTGAAGGTGATGATGCTTTAATTGAAATTGAATCTTTTATAACAAATCATAATGGCGAAGAAATTATTTATGTCATCAAAGACAAAGAAAATGAAATAGTTACTTCTAAAAAAGATTCAAACACAAAAGCATCATTAAAAATTCCAAATGTGCATCTTTGGAATGGATTAAAAGATCCATATCTCTATAAATTAGAGGCTAAAATTGTAAAAAATAATGATGTTTTAGATCAAAAAACTATTAAATTTGGTTGCAGAACATTCTCTATTGACCCAGAAAAAGGATTCTTTTTAAATGGAAAATCATATCCACTTCATGGTGTTTCTCGCCACCAAGATAGGCTAAATAAAGGATGGGCAATTTCAAAAGAAGATCATAGAGAAGATATTGAACTTATTAAAGAAGTTGGAGCAAATACAATTAGACTTGCTCATTATCAACATGACCAATATTTTTACGATTTATGTGATGAAATTGGTATGGTAATTTGGGCTGAAATACCATTTATTTCAAATATTGTTCCAAATGGTTTTCCAAATGTCATTTCTCAAATGAAAGAACTAGTAATTCAAAATTATAATCATCCTTCAATCGTTGTTTGGGGATTATCAAATGAAATTACAATTGGCGGTGAACATGATTTCTTAGTTGAACAACATAAAGAACTTAATACTCTTGTAAAAAGTTTAGATTCAACAAGATTAACAACAATGGCTCAACTTTCAATGCTACCTATGGATAGTGAGATGAATCATATCAGCGATGTTATTTCATATAATCATTATTTTGGATGGTATGGAGGAGAAACTAAAGATAATGGCATTTGGTTTGATAAATTCCATGAATTAAATCCAAAAATTTGCTTTGGCATCAGCGAATATGGATGTGAAGCTATTTTAAAATGGCATACATCGCATCCTGAAATGGGCGATTACAGTGAGGAGTATCAAGCTTATTATCATCATGAAATGCTTGAAACATTCAGAACTCGTCCATATTTATGGGCAACACATGTTTGGAATATGTTCGATTTTGGCGTTGACATGAGAAATGAAGGTGGCGTAAAAGGTAGAAATAATAAAGGTCTTGTCACTTATGATAGAAAAACTAAAAAAGACAGTTTTTATCTCTATCAAGCATATTGGACAGAAAAACCAATGATCCATATTGCATCAAAACGTTACGTTAATCGTCATGAAGATGTCACAAAAGTTACAGTTTATTCGAACCTAAATGAAGTCAGTCTTTATGTTAATGGTAATTTATTTGAAACAAAACCATGTGATAAAGTAGTTACTTTCGATGTTCCATTAAAAGGAAAAATAAAACTTGAAGCAAGAGCAGGTCAAGTTAGTGATACTTCAATTGTAAAATATGTCAAAAAACCTGATGAATCCTATGTACTTGAGAAATCCAGTGGAAACGTCGTTAATTGGTTTGATAAAGAGGGAAATAAACTTGAAATGTCATTTAATGAAGGTTATTTCTCAATAAAAGATAAAATCAAAACAATATTGGAAGATGAAAATGCATCAAAAGTTTTCCAAGGATTTATGGATTCTTTTATGGAAGAAGCCAAAAAACAAGGAATGGAACTTCCAACAGGTATGATGAAAATGATGGGTTCATTTACAATAGAAAGAGTTTCAAAACTTGCTGGTGATAGATTACCAAGCGAAGTCGTTTATAAAATTAATCAAGAATTACAAAAATGTAAGAAAAAATAGGTATAATTATGAATTTTTATAGAAGCGCTGTTAGCGGCGCAACTGAAGAATCAGCAAAAAAGCCGTTTACGATAAAAGATAAATTAGCATACATGTGTGGAGATTTAGGATGCAACATGTCCTTTGCTTTAAATTCATACTTAATGCTTTTCTGGACTCAATATATGGGTCTAAGCCTTACAACTTGGGGTATTATTATCCTTTTATTAAAAATTTGGGACGCAATTAACGATCCAATTATTGGTGGATTGATTGATGCAATTAAACCAAAACCAGGACAATCTAAATTTAAACCTTGGATTTTCTGGGGTTCACTAGCTCTTATTTTCTCAGGAGCAGTTTGTTTTGTCCCTATCCAAAGTGCTCATATCGCAGTAAAAATCACTATTTGTGTACTTGGCTATTTATTATGGGATTTGTCTTACACAATTGTTAATGTTCCTTATGGTTCATTGAATGCTGCTATTTCAAGCGATGCAAAAGAAAGAAGTCAACTTTCAACTTTCAGATCAATCGGAGCTTTTATTGCTAATATTATTTTAGCAATTTTGATTCCTATACTTGCTTACAATAAAGAAGGACAACTTTTAGGACAAGTTTTGATTGTTATTGGTCTTGTTTGTGGTGTTTTTGGCTTCATTTTATTCCAAATTCTTTGTAGAGGAACAACAGAAAGAGTTGTTATCGACTATGAAGCGCAAAACGAAAAACAAAAATTTAATTATTTCAAATCTATAGGCGCATTTTTAACTAATAGAAGTGCTGTTGCATTTACAATTTCAACTATTTTCCAATTATTTGCATTAGCATTTATGCAAACCTGCTCAACACTTTATATTCAACAAACTTTCCCTGAATTTACACAATTGAGCGGTATCGTTTCAATGCTTGGATTTTTACCAACTGTATTTTTCATTCCATTTGTTGGCAAATTAGTTGATAAATTTGGCAAAAAAGAAGCTTCAGCTTGGCCTATGTTACTTGGAATCCTTTCTGGTATTTTACTTTTAGTACTACCAATTGAAAAATTTTCAGGCATCGTTGGTGTCATTATTTGGATTATTCCAAGTGCACTTTTGGGTTTATCAATTGGCGTTAACTCACTTGTTTGCTGGGCTATGGTTGCTGACTGCATTGACAATCACGAAATTAAAACAGGTAAAAGAGAAGAAGGAGTTGTTTACGCAACTTATTCTTTAGGTAGAAAATTGGCGCAAGGTTTTGGAGCATCTTTAGTTTCATTCTTATTAATTTTTACAGGTTATATTCCTGAACTCGAAACAAATCAAGCTGCTGGTGT
>JAQXNS010000099.1 GCA_029098125.1 bacterium | reverse complement strand
AATCATCTGGGCAATTTTTAACAAAGTCTCTTAATTCATTTATTTTATTTTGTCCAATATAATAAGCCACTAAATGGAATCTTTCTCCTAAATTATCACCATGATTTAATTCCATCATTTCCTTAATTATTTGATAAGCCTCTTCGACTTTTTTATTTCTTTCATATCTTTCTAATAAGTCCAACAAAATAAACATATATGGTCTAGTGTCGAAGTTATGATATAGGTCTTCAATATCATTAAAATTATCTTTTATAATTTGCCAAGCATCTTCTTTTAATTTTAAAAGTGCGTCAAGTTGTTGCTTTTCTGGAAGCAAATCCACCAAACGATGCATAGAATCAATATCAGTTGGATTTATTTCAAGAATTTCATTTAGAATAAGCTTTTTTTCACTTTTAGTTGTGGCTGAGTCATATTTATCATATAGATTTTCTAATTTTTCTAGTCTTGCTTCATCAAACATATTAAATACCTCATTATTTAATTTTATAAATTTTAGTGGCATTAAACCACAAAAATTCTTATAAGAATAAAAATCCTTAACCATTAGCGGATTCGTAGTTGCGTTGCTGGTTATGTAATGAGAAATTATAAAAGGTATTTTTTGATGATTTTTTTCAAAAAAACTCCTCAAAGTTTTTTTGTCATAATGTTTTACCATTCAATGTTTTATTCTTTTTTTGTTCTTTAAAGTATTTCTTAAATGCTAACTTGTGTATTAAATTTAAAATATGAATGTATAATTGTGAATGCGGACATTTTTATCTTGAAATTAATAAATATCAAATCACATATATTATTTAATCTTAATAATTCTCATATTTCGCATTCAACTTTGAACTCTAACGTGGCTTCGCCAATAGGCATTGTAAAAGTATATTCCCAAATATACCCTTTATCTGTTTCAATACTTGTTTGCTTTGAATAAAACTCGCCATCCACATACATTACTAAATCAACATCCATTATTGGATATGAATGTAATTTTATTTCAGAAAATGGAGTGAAACGTTGTTGTTCTGGTTTATCATAAATGTAATCATGTTCATCAATGATTGTTAATTTAAATAGTCCTGTAGGAGGGATAAACTTTGAATTTATAAGTCTAATAAATGATAAAGGCATTTTGTATTTTGATCTATAAGTTCCATCAACACCATCAAAATACATATATTTAGTGCTATGGCTTATAAAGAACGTCGGACCAAATTCAGCATATATATCAACATCTTTTATATCAACATGAAGAACATATGCATCGTCTTTTAACTCTGAAACCGTGTCAGAAGATAAAAATTCATTATTGATATCAAAATCTACTTTAATATATTGACAATCAAAATATTGATACGCTTCTTCAGATACAGGCCATGCAAAGCTTTGATAAACACTAGAAGATGCTTGAATTTGAGCAATGTTGGATATTTCAAATCCACCTGCTTCTTTTAAAGAATAGGTTTCTATATTTGAACATGATGTTATTGTAATAATTCCTAAAAATGTAAGAGCTAATGTTATTAATTTTTTCATTTAAATTACCTCCTTTTTCATTTCAATATCAAATCACAACAATTATTCAATAACTTTCCAATATCCAGTTTTATTTGAGCCTATTCTTTGAATATGACCTGATTCTTTCAACTGTTTTAAATTTTTCTTGATGGCAGGTTCTGATAAACCAAGCTTTGTAGAAAATTGGCTAATTATTATATTTGGATTATCCCTAATCATCTCAATCATTTTTGCTTGTGTTTTATTTATTTTATCAGATACTTTATTGGATACTTTATTGGATACCACAAATTCGTTAACACCTAATCTTTCAAATGGTATGGTAACTGTGATTCTATTCTTTTCAATTTGTATTGCATTCTTCCCATATCTTCCAATAATTTTAGGAACGCCTCTTCCTGAACGCTCACTAATTCTTAGTTGAAGAAAAATTGATGCTAGAACATCGTTAACTGGCAAGCTTGCCCCGTTATAAAACCCGTTTTCGTCTTGGTCAATAGCCAATCCACCGTGAGACATAATTTCTATTCTATCAGTGAAAATTGAAATTTGAGGGGAGTTTAAAGTAAGCCATTTATTATGAATAAAAGCATTTAATATAGCCTCATGAAAAGCCTCATAATCAAATAATGGCACGTCTCTTCTTTCTGAAATTCTATTTCTCTCATCTGCTTGAATGATGTTTATCGCATCGCCATATTCGAGTATTTTGTCCATTGAATACATAATGCAAGTATTGCCGAATTCTTTCACAGAAAATAATGGAGCAGTTTTATCTTTACCACTAAAAATTGAAACCCTAACAGGAATCGAGTTTTGATCCGATAAAATATACGCCATAATATTGTATTGCCCATTCTTGTTTCTAAGTTTTAGGCTACGCTCAAAGCTATCGGCCTTTAAAGCAATTCCCTTGGCGGCGTAATACATAAATAGTTTTTCAAAAGTTAAATCTTGAGCATAATCAGGTGCAGCAATGTTCACTATAGTAGGAAAACCCTCTTGTAGAGTCATATTTAGTTTGAGTTCCCATTCTGGAAACTTATCGATTCTTTCCTTACTTGATCCAATTCTAAAATATGAAGTGTCCTTGTATTTCGTTTGAACGGATTTTGACGCTGGAACCTGAAGTAAAACAATACGCTTACTTTCATATTCTCTCTCTATGACTTCAAAAGCGAGGCTTGGTTTTAGATTTCTCGCTAAATAATGTTTATATGGCTCATGATTTATATCTTTATCGAAATTGATTGTTGTGCCTAAGACTTCCTTTGAACCATCTTTGATTCCCCATAAAATATATCCGTATTCTTTTCCACACAAGCAGGCACCATTTGCTACAGCAGAAATATATTCTCCAATTGCGTCTTTATCAAACCAATTTTCTTTAAAATCTAGCCATTCATATTCGTTATTTAAGCTTAGCAAATTTGCAATTATATCCAAATATTTATCCATATAAGTATGCCCCCTTAAGTCATTTATAGTATACCATATTTCAAGCAAAAAGTATACAATAAAGTATACAATATTTTTGCTTTCGTTTTTTTAAAGGGCTATCGTTTTTTATTGGTACCTTTCGTTTTTTTATAGCAAGCAATCGTTTTTTTATAGAAACTTCAAATACACAATAAAATGTTTACTATTTTATAGATTTAGCGATTTTTTTATCAAAATGGTTCTTCTAACATACCAAAATCGGGATTTAAACCATTATTTAAGCATGAAAAAAGGCTTGATACCTAAATTTTATTTTATCAAGCCATTGCTTTAAATTTGGTGGACCTAGCCGGAGTTGAACCGGTGACCTCTTCGATGCGAACGAAGCGTTCTCCCAACTGAACTATAGGCCCACTAATGAATATTTTAGCATATATTTAATCAATGACAATTTTTTTAATTTTTGTATCGATGATTGAAATTAAATAGGTTTCAACATCGTCAAAATTAAATGCTTTTTTGATATAGTTTTTGTATTTTTCTAACTGATAAATATAATGCTCATCATCAATATTTTTTAATTTATAGTCGAGAATAGCGGCTTTTTTGTCAAAAATTAGCAAAAGATCAATAACTCCAGATAGATTTATTTCTTCATCTTTGAATTGATATTCTTTCATAATTCTAGCGTTTGATAAATCAAAATGTTCATTTAATAAATCAATGATTTTTTTGATTTTCTTTTTATCATTTTCATCTTTAATAAGTGAAAAATCAGGTTTTAAAAAATCAATGATTTCAAGTAATGAGTGCATGTGTGTTCCATAAATCAACAAATCATCGATGTCATCATCGTCTATTACTTTACTTGCTCTTTGACTCATTTCTCTTTTTATAGGTTCAATGATTAATTCTTTAAAAATTTTACCTTCTTTTGGTTTAATGTCATTTAAAATTTCATCTCCACCATTTTCTTTAAATTGTGGTAATAAATATTTTAAACAAAGAGAATTAATATTGTTTGAATTAACGAGATTTAAAAACTCACTAGTTTCTTCAAAATTTGTTTCTATTTTAATGTCATCATGATGATAAATCTTAAAAATAAAAGAATCTATATCGCTAAATAGGTGGATGATTTCAAGAATTGCAAGATTTTTAAAGAAAAATGGTCCTTCAAAAATTACTTCCTTGTAATTTTCATTGCTCGTTTTTTTCTTTTTATTTTCAGTTAGAACATCAAGGATTTCTTGATCTTTAATCTCATTAAAAGTTAATTTTCCATTTGTAGAATAATATTTTAGATATAATTCATATATTTTTTTGAATTTTTTTGAGTGTAAAACATCTTCATCAACGTCTTTTAATTTTCTTGATAGGACGTCTTTTCTAATTTCGGATTTTAAATCTAATAAGCGAGGATCACAAGATTGTTCAAGTGGGAAAAAATATAGCGAATTGCGATAAAAATCGTCAAAATTATCTCCTTTTCTGCTATTTATCACCATTTGATAATGCTTTTTAGCTTCTTCAAGAATAGTTTCTTCAGAAACATCGTTTTTGTTAGCTGTATATTTTTCTTTAAAATAATTGATTTCATTATTAAAAGATTTATCAAAACCAAGATATGGTTCTTTATCAACAACAAGTACTATTTTTTCTCTAGCTCTTGTTAAAGCAACATAAAGAAGACGAAGTTTTTCTTCTCTGTCTGCTTTAATATTTTCTTCATTATCAAGAAATTTTAAGCCAAATAAATTTGCTTCTTTATCAGGATCTGAAAATAAAGGTAAAAAGAAATATTCTTTTCCTATTATATAATAGTCGCCAGGTTCTTTTAGTTTTGGAGTTACAAAATCTTTGTTATTTGCTAGATATACAATTGGATATTCAAGACCTTTAGATTTATGAATTGTGATAATTTTTACTGCTTCTTTGCTTTCATTGTAGATTGTTTGATCCATTTTGATTTTTGCTTTATCGAGAACTTCAAGATAGTAAACAAAATCATCTAAAGTATAATTAAGATTATCCATTATCTTAGTATTTTCGTAAAAAATTGCGTTTTTATCGATAGTGTTAATTACTTCATTTAATTTTGAAATATTAGAAACATAGCTAAAAACATCAAAAATCTCATCAAAAATCTCTTGTATTGATGAATTTATATGATTTTTTGCAAAGTCTTTAAGTTTTAAATAGAATTCATTGCTTTTATAAGCATCATCACTACTAAATAAATTGAAAATATATGTGTCGTTATAAGAGAACAAGAAAGATCTAAAAAGTGAAACAAGTAAATGCTTGATTTGATTGTCATTTATTTCATTTTCTTCTTTTTGAAGTAAAGAAATTATCTTAAAAATATTAATTAAAATAATGATTGAAATATCGCTATTAATTTCTTCATCGTAAACGGCATTTAATGGAACTCCTTCTTCTTTAAATACTTTTTCAAATTTATCAAAGCATTTCCCTTTAAAACTTAAAATTGCAAAATCAGAATATTTTAAAGGTTTTTCAATTTGTCCATTTTTAAAGGCGTTCATAGATTCTTCCATCTTTAGTTTGATGTTTCTTGCTATACTTAATGCTTCACTTTCTTGAACAAGTGCTTTATTTTCTACAATTTCACCGTCTTTTATTGCAATTCCAGCATAAGGAAGTTGAAAAACACCCTCTTCAAAATTAGGTTTTTCATTCGCTCTACCTGCAATGATAATATGCTCTTTTTGATAATTTGCTCCACCAAAATCATCTTTCATCAAAACAGAAAACATGTCATTTACAGTATCAATTATTTCTTTTCTACATCTAAAATTAGCATTTAGCTGACATGCATTGCCGTTTTCATTATTACTATAACGATTAAATTTGTTTTGGAACAAAGAAGGAACTGCTCCTCTAAAACGATAAATTGATTGCTTGATATCCCCAACGCAAAATACATTATTATTTTCAATTAAGTTTATAAACTCTTCTTGGCCAAAAGATGTGTCTTGATATTCGTCAATCATTATTAATTTATATTGATTTTTGAGTTCGTTTCTTACATCTTCATGATTTTTTACGATTTCAATTGCAATTTTTGCAATGTCTCCAAAAGTATAATATCCGAATTCTTTTTTAAATCTTTCAATTTCTTCAACAGCTTTTAACAAAATGTTATCAATCAAATAAGTTAAATAAATTTGTTCTTTTTTTATATCTACATTGTAGAAAGTTTCATAGTCATATTTAGCAAGACTAGCAAGTATTTTGACTGTGTTTGTCAGCTCATTAAAAACATAAGTGTCATAATTCTTTTGTTCTTCAATTTCATAAAAATCGCTTAAAGATTTTCTCGCTTTATCCCTATCATTTTGATAACTTGAAAATTGATCTTTTGCACTTATTAAAGATTCTAAATCGCTAAAACAATCATATTTTGAATAAATATTTAGTAGTGCATTTTTTAAATTTTCATCATAAATTGAATCAATATTTTTTAAGTTTTCTTTAAATTTTTTGGAGTATTTTTCAAAGACATCATTTATGATTTCTACAAAAATAGTGGAGTTCTGCAGGGTTTTTGAGAAATTTTTCAAAAAATCAGCTGGATTTTCCTTTTCAAGAATTACATTTTTATAGACATCAACAAGGAAATTTTCTAGATTATTTTCGCTCTTTGTGACGTAGTCAAAAATGAGATTTTTAAATGTCTCAGTCTGCTTTAAAAATTCTTCATCGATCAATTTATGGATTGTATCGTAAACCTTAACATTTAAAATATCGCTAGTAATTACATTAATATTTTTTGGATATCCATATTTATATCCATATTTTGTTACAACAAATTGAGCATATGCATCAAATGTTTCAATATGTGCACTGTCAACAAATGGAATTAAATGTTTTAATTCGTCTGTTTCACTTAAAGCCTTTTTAATCTTATTTTTCATTGAACTTGCAGCTTCATTTGTAAAAGTCAAAATCAAAAGTTCATCAAGATTAACCTTATTTGATCCATTTTCTCCAAGAATATTATAAATTACACGCCTTGTTAAAACTGCAGTTTTACCACTACCAGCACCTGCACTAACAATAACATTCCCAGTACTTTTGACTGCTTTTTCTTGATCAGCTGTTAGTTTCATTTATATCACCATCTTTAAATAAGCAAATATCCTTGTTTTGACAGAATCTGCAAGGACTATACTGACTTTTCTCTTTAAAAGGAGCAATTCTAAAATCTCCTTCATTAATTTTTTCTATTGAATCTTTAATAAACTCGTCGCTAATTTTAATAAAATTATTGAAATCACTTGCTTCAAGTACTTTATTTTTGCCACTTTGTCCTTTGCTGAAAGACTTTCTATCCTTTACATATTTAAGTCCAATTACAAATTCTGAAGTGCCTTCTTCTCCATTAACTGAACTATCAAAAAGTGATAGAGAGGAAGGATCGTTTAAAAATACACCTATAAATTTCAAATTTTCTAATTTTTTCTGTGTTGGAGCATAAAAATTATAAAAATTGTTATTATCTAAAAGAAGTCGAGAAATAAACATACCTTTAACGTTTAAATTTTGCGAATCAGCTAGATAAAGATACATTGGAAGTTGCATCCCTAAATGATATTTTTCTATATCAGTTTTAGATAATCCTTCAAAATAACCTGTTTTATAATCAATCAAAAAAACTGAATCATCACTTGTTGTTATAACTCTATCAATTTGTCCTAGAAATGTTGATTTTGCTTCGATTTTGTCAAAAATTACTTCGCCATTTTCTTCACTTTTTGCATAATAATGGAAATCAATTTCTTTAAAATATTTTTTCTCGCTCATTGTACTTTTGATAGAAAGATAATTTTTATGTTTTAAAGCAAAAGCAACTGAAGTTTTTAATTCTTCGATGCTTCTTCTAAGGATGATTTTTTCTTTCTCAGTAAATGATTCATCGTTTTTTTCCATAAAAATAAGTGAGTTTTTAACTTCAGTATCAAAGTCAAAATCATCATCATAAATATGTTCAAAAATCTTGTGAGCAAAGCTTCCAAGTTTAGACCCAAAGCTATCTTCGAAGCGATTCAACTTTAACATATAATCGCAATAATATGAAAATGGACAGTTATGAAATTTGCTTAAAGCACTGTAAGAATATGTTAAATCATCTTTAACTTTGAAGTTTTCTATACCACTAAATTCGCTTGAAAATCCTTCAATTATTTGATTGTTAAAGAGCCCTTTATAGAGTTCTAATTCCTCACTTTTAACACCTTGTCTTGTAAATTTATCGATACTGGAACGATAAAAAATTTCCGATAAATTCTTAAAATATTCAAAAAATATTGGGGTTTTGCAGGCTTTTTTAAAATTTAATTCTGAAAAATAGAAATTTTCGACTTTCTTTCCGCTATTATCTTTTGCATGAAAACCAATAAAATTAATTGAATCAACTAGGAAAAAAGCTCTTTCTAAAAGTGAGTTTCTTGAGTTAATTTCATCAAGTGAATCAAAGCCTAAAGTGTGTAAATATTTATAAGAAAAAAGTCCATTATCTTTTGTAGTTTTTGGAAAAAGTTTGTCATCCATTCCAAAAATATAAAATTTCTTAATGCTCGAAAAAGAAATTGAGTTAGTAAAATTAATACCGTTTTTAAAATTTTCAGTTCTTAATTTGATGCTAGATAATATTTCTTTAATATTCTCTTTTTTATTCATCAACTTATCAATTTCATAAAATGATAATGTATCAAATATTTCTTGATAATATTCATCATCATTAAGATCATTTTCATTATTTTTTAAATAATCTAGTACTTGAAAAGAATCGCTGATGAGTTTTTGTATTTTTCGATAAGTTTTTGTATTTAATAATGTCCTATTTTCAATAAAATTAAATGGGATTGTGGAATTAGAAAGATACAACTTAAAATAATATTCATATTTTTCATAATCACATAAAATATTAACGTTTCCGCTTTCAATTAAACCATCATCGATATCTTTAGCGATTTTATTTAGTCCAAAATATATTTCATCTGAAATATTGAAAAATTCATAATATTCCTTTTCTTTATATATATAATATAGATCAGAAAATTCGATAAATTGATAATCAGAAATATTAAAAAATCTAATAAATTCATTAACATATGTTGAGTTTTGATATCCAACAAATACTAGATGTCTTGATTGTAATAATGCTAAAAAATCATTATTTTGTTCAATTAATTTTTCTTTTTTTAACAAATTTAATAGATTTTTATATACATGATCTTCTAATTTATTCTCATCAATGAGCATGAATAGAAATTTTATGACTTTTTTAATTGAACTAAAGGTTAAAGGCAACTCATTTATTGCTAATTTAATTGCTTTTTTATCTTTAAAATCACCACGAAGATTGATTATTAACTCTTCTAAAGTGAAAAATTTGTAATCTAAAAAAGGATCCATCGACTTTTGTTCAAAGAAATAACTTTTTAGTTCGCTAGGAACAACAAAAATTATTTTTTTAGTCTCAGATTCCTTTTTTAAATCAAACATTTATTTCAATAATTCCCTGATAATTAACTTATTTGCAACGCCTGGATTAACTTTTCCACCAGTCTTTTTCATGATTTGACCCATGACAAAGCCTTGGGCTCTTGTTTTACCAGCTTTGTAGTCATCTCTTAAAGTTGGATTTTGTGCAATAACTTCTTCAATTAATCTGACAATTTCATTTTCATCATTAATTAAAGTAGCACCAAGTTCTTTTTGGATTGCTTTTGGAGATTTATTTTCTTTTACAAGTTTTGCAAAAATGTCTTTTCCTTGTGATGAATTAATTGTTTTTGATTGCAATAATTCAACAAGTTCGCTAATAAATTTAGGTTCAACTTTAAATTCATTGATTGAAATTGCATTTTTATTGAGATATCCATT
>JAQXNS010000098.1 GCA_029098125.1 bacterium | reverse complement strand
TAATAAGCAACCATATTTATCAATTAAGATTGAAATCAAAGATGATGCCAAAAATATTGGTGGAATCAATATTTTTGGAGAAAAGTTTGGTGACTATCCTCAAGGAATAGTGCTTAAAATTAAATATAAATAGATTTGATTTTATTAAGCAAACTCTTCCATTAGTCGCAAAAATTCATAAAACCTAGGAAGAGTGAATTCTATTTTGTTATCATTTGTTATTATTTGTTATCATTTGTTATTATTTGTTATCATTCACTTCAACGTTTATTTGCAGATAAAGATTTAACGTTTTCTTGAGCAACCGACAAACGTATTTTATTAGTGGTGATATTTAAAGTAACATCTAAACTATTCTGCCTGCACTATTTAAAAATAGTATTGCGACTAATAGCTCTGAAATACGATTAAATTTAAAGTTTTACAAAAATAGTGTAGTTCTGCAGACTTTTTGAGGTATTTTTCTTATTTCATTTAATCTTTAAAACGGCCAATAGGAATTGCAAAAACACCATCATCTCTACGATATCTATATTTTGTACTAGCAATAACAAGCTTTAATTCTAGTAGTCTTAATGGATATTGTGTTTCTTTTGCATTATATCTTTTTATCAATTCTTCAATCTCGCAAAGGTGTTTCGAACCTTGATCGACTTCATGCTCACCAAGCTTGAATTTTATTAGAGCATATCTGCCATCATTAAGGTGAAGAAGAGCATCCGCGCGAAATTAGGATTTTTCTTTTTGTTGATGTTTAATATATCCACGTCTTTATTTAAGTAATTTGTGGTATTTCATTTAAGTAATTTGTGGCATTTCATTTAAGTAATTTGCGATAAAATGAAAAATTGTTAATTATAAAGATTCTTTCACAGTGTTATAAATAAGTCGCTTAACTTAAAAGTAAATTTATTTTATAAATTTTCATCTATCAACAATTGCTTATATTTGTTTGATGATTGCGCTTTTTTAATATTTTAGCGTTTTGATGATTGCGCTTTTTTAATAATTTGGCGTTTTGATGATTGCGCTTTTTTAAGATTTTACATATAATATGATTGCGTATTTTAAGAGATAATTTTATGTTTGAAAGAAAAATATACAATAAACTTCTTCAATGGAAGAATGATACTAATGGAAGTAAGGCAATTTTAATAGAAGGTGCTAGGCGAATTGGGAAATCAACAGTCGTAGAAGAATTTGCTAAAAATAATTATAAAAGTTATATCCTTATCGATTTTTCAAAAGCAACGCAAACAATTAAAGATGCGTTTTATAACATGCTTGATAATCTCGATTTATTATTTATGATTCTTTCTGTTTCGTTTGATACGCCTCTTTATCAAAGGGAGTCTGTTTTTATTTTTGATGAGGTTCAATGTTTTCCAAGAGCAAGAGAAGCGATTAAACATTTGGTTAAAGACGGAAGATATGATTACATAGAAACTGGTTCATTAATTTCTATACGAGAAAATACCAAAAACATATTAATTCCATCTGAAGAAAGAAGTATCCGAATGTATCCAATGGATTTTGAAGAATTTGCTTTAGCTATGGGAGAGAATATGCTCATTTCATATATTAAAAAATGCTTTGAAGAGAAAAAACCTCTTCATGATCATTTACATAAAAAAGCTATGTTCTTATTCAAACAATATATGTTAGTTGGAGGAATGCCTAAGGCTGTAGATAAATTTATTTCTAGCCAAAAGCAATTCCTTCAATGTGAAAATGAAAAACGAGATATTTTAAAAATGTATCGTGATGACATACATAAGATTGATCGTAGATACAAAGCTAAAGTTTTGTCTGTATTTGATCAAATTCCTGCGTTCCTCTCTCAACATGAAAAAAGAGTTAAAATTAATTCGATTTCAAAAGTTGACTCTTCTATTGATTATGAAGAGACTTTCTTTTGGCTATCTGACTCTATGATTTGCAATGAATGTTTTTTGAGTACTGATCCAAATTTAGGCCTTTCCTTAACCGAAAAGAAAAATTATCTTAAATGTTATATGGGGGATACAGGTTTACTACTTACTCACACATTTGATGAAACTACCGAGAATCCGATTAACTATCACAAGGAATTATTAGCTGATAAATTATCCATTAATAAAGGGATGTTTTTTGAAAATATTGTTTCACAAATGCTAGTAGCGAATGGACACAAATTATATTTTTACACAAGATATAACGAAGAAAAGCATAGAAACGATATAGAAGTTGACTTTTTGTTAACATCCGGAAATAAAGTATCACAGAAACTTATTCCAATTGAAGTTAAATCATCTAAGTCATATAAAGTTGAATCAATGCTTAGGTTTGTAGATAAATTTAAAGACAGAATAGATAAAGCGTACATAATTCATCCTAAGAATTTATCAATAAGAGAAGATGGTATTATTTGCATCCCAGCATATATGACATTTTGCCTATAAAAATATGATTCGCCATACCTTAACTATTAATTCTTGGATGAGGATTTTTAATTAGCTTTAAGTATTTCTTAGTATAGTTTTTACTTAAAAATCGTAAATTATTTGAGAATTCTATTTGATGATTGCGCTTTTTTAAGATTTTAGCGTTTTGATGATTGCGCTTTTTTAGAATTGGCATATAAATAAATAGATTTTTATTCAATATTTATATGGTTTTTATACTAATGTAGCTATTTAACGAGCAAAAAAATTTTTTATTCGAGAATAATTGTTTAAAACTACAAAATCCATCGAATTACTTATAGATTTTGCGATTAAACCAGGTGACTATTTTGGTTTAGAAATCAACTTAAATAAGCTTCATATTTTCGATCCAATAGCTGAAGAACGTATTGAAATTTAATTAAAAATTAGAGCTAGATCATATAGATCTTTTTTATTAATTTTGCAAAAATACTTGAGTTCTGCATGTTTTTTGAGATTTTTTAGTCATTTGATACTCTATTTTTCTTATAAATAGTTGACTTAAAAAGCAATAAAAAAGCGAGTCAACTTTTTTATTAACTCGCTTTCTTAAGGGATGCGATAGTACTAAGTAGTACTATAAAAATCTATAAGG
>JAQXNS010000097.1 GCA_029098125.1 bacterium | reverse complement strand
TGAACCCAAGCAGTTTCTTTAATCCATCTCCAAATAGCTATGAATGGTGTAGCTAATATCTTTAATACTTTCATTAATCTTACCTCAATAAATTGCGAATAAAAGTTTATCACAAATCTTCATCGTTAACAATTGTTAATTTTACATTATGAGAAAAGATTTAACAAGCAATAAAAGAATTTTATTTTATTACTTAATAAAATATTCGCCTAGCAATCATTTTTCATGATCCGAATAAAATAAATATAGGCAATAAAAATTGCAAAAAGGTAAGTATAGTTTCCGTTAATTAGATAGATTTTTTTAAAGGTTTTACAAAAATAGTTGAGTTCTGCAGGGATTTTGAGAAATTTCTGTAAAATTTGCTGTCATTAATTTGTAAAAAAATCCATGCATTTTTTGATTTTAGTTGATTTTTAATTTTATAAGATTAATATATTACATTGTATGTATTATATTAAAAAGTTTAAGAAAAAGGTTATTGATTATTTATTCGATCATCCTTTTCAAAGAGACGCTCTTGAAAGCACTAGAAATTTCCTCATTACTTTATTAAGTGGGTTTGTTTTTGCTTTTGGTTTTAAATGTTTTATTCAACCAAACTACAATGCAATTGCGTTATTAAATACTCAAGCTGAATCCCTTGTTAATGAAATTACAATTAAGTCCTTAGCAAGTTCTGGCGCTAGTGGAATTTGCCAAGTTTTGCTTGCGATATTAAAAATTTTCGGATGTACATTTTTAATTGATAACACTTTAAAAGATATTACATATTGGGCACTATATTTTGCGGTTAATTTACCACTTTTAATAATGGCTTTTGTAAAAATTGGTAAAAGATTTGCTATTTTTACGATGTTAAATGTTTTAACTGCGTCTTTTTTTGGTATTATTCTTCCAAATTCAGAACCAACTGACTTTATAAATAAAATTACTCTTAATCTCGGAAACGAAATAGTGGCTAGAGTATTTTTTGGTGCTTTGTGTACTGGCTTAGCAAGTGCATTGGCTTATTCAATTGATACCTCAGCTGGAGGAATTGATATTATTGCTTTCTATATTTCTGAAAGAAAGAGTGTTCAAGTTGGAAAATGGAGTGCATTTTTTAATGTTATCATTGTTTCTATTTTCTCGATTTTAAATTGTGTACCTTTAGATCCAGTATTTGCGACACACCAAATGGGAGCAATTGACGTATCTGCAGCTCTTGTAATATTTTTGTTCACATTACTTTATATGCTTTTATGTACTATCGTAATTGATACAATTAATATCCAAAATAAAAAAGTTGAATTACAGATTATTACAACAAATCCTAATCTGTCTAAAATAATTCTTGCTAATGTTCCACATGGTTGTACAATTTTGAATGCACAAGGTGGATATACTGGTAAACAAATGTACATTATCTATATGTCAGTTAGAAAAAAAGAAGGAAAACATGTTGTAAAAATTTGTCGTCGAATGGATCCTAGTGTTTTTATTAATGTTATGCCAATGGATCAAGTTTATGGAAGCTTCTTCAGGAAACCAATTAGGTAATATGAAAAAGATTTTGTTTTGTTTAATCCCGCTTTTTTTACTTTCTTCATGTACAAAAAGCGAAAAAGATATCATTGATGACCTTAGAGATTATCAAGATTATGCTGAATTCTCACTTAATAGTGTTGATGAATTATATTCTAAAGAAGAGGAAAATTATTTAGTTGAAATTTATTTTCCAGAATGCAGTCATTGTAAGAATATTAAATCAAAAATTTTCGATTATATCGATGCTCAAAAAGATGATGAAACACTTAAAAAAATGTACATTTTTGATATTAGATCATCATCAACGCAAGAAGGAGCTAAAAATAGAGAAAAATTTAAAGTTAAACCTGAAAATTATAGTGATAAAAGAGATATATTGATTGATGAGATGAAAGTGAATAAACCATCATTGCTTATCGATACATATTTCTTTGGAACTCCAAGTCTTTATGAAATTAAAAATGGTTCTTTTTTAGATTTGTGTATCGGCGAAACACAAATTATTAATTATTTGTCTTTATAGATTTTAATTGAAATTTATTAGTTATTGCCTTATTTAGCCTATTAAATCCCATATATAATAAGGATAATACCAAACCTCCAAGCAACAAGACCGAAGTATATCCAATTAATCCTATATACCATCCGCAATGGCTGATGACAATTTTTAGTATCGGAATATCAAGATTATACATAAACATTGAAATATAAAATAAATTTCCGCCACTTGTATATTCGTTATAACCTTTATTCATAACAATCATAAAATTCATAATTTCAGCTAAAATTACACAAATTACAAAAACTATAGAACCATAAGAAAGTATTTTTGCGTTTCTATTAAATGAACCAGATCCGATTCTTAAATAAGAAGCAGAAAAAATTCCTAATGCAATCAACGAAAGATGCCAAAAAATAGAGTGCCAATTTAATGAATAATCTTCCCATGTAAGGACACTTTTTTGATAAATCATGACTGATAAGCCACCAATCATGCCATAAAATGCCATAAATGAGAATAGTGAATCCTTTAATTTTTGATTCTTTATTACTGGAATCAATGCAGCAGTGTACATCGGTACACTACAAAGCTGAAATGGAAACAAATAAAAATGATATTTCCAATTGAAGTGATAAAGCATAAGAATTTGCTTATATATTTCAGTCCCAATCAAAATTAATCCTATTGTCATAGGAACATAATCGCGAATTTTTTCGTTTGCTCTTCCTGCTCTTCCTAATTTATATAATAAAGGATAAACAAAAATAGCAAAAACTGCGCTCATAAGCAAAATTTGCCAACAATTTGGTTGTATTTTTTCTCCTGGAGCAAGAGGAAATGGAAAAGGTTGATATTCTATAAATACTCTAAGCATTATTTCTTCTACCTTTTTTAATTAACAAAATGGAAAAGACAATATTTAATAAATAAATTAGAAAAAGAACTGCGATGAAAATGCAGCATACAAAATCAACTTCAAGTTTAATAATCGGAGTAATCGTGGATATATTTTCTAATCCTATTAAAACAGCAAGCAACAAAAGAAGTGTGCTTATGAAATTAGCAACAATAATTTTAACAAGAGAAGTCTGGTCTTTTTTATAAATAATTGTAAGTGGTGTATAAATGTTAGCCCAAATCATCAAAAAACTTAGGAGTGTAAAGTCAAAATTATCATCAAACATTGCTAACAATAAAAAATTTATGCTTGTACGCTTATCTAAAATATGGGTAAATCCCTCTTCAGTCATATATTCAGTGTAATTTCTAAAATATGGGACGCAAAAAGTTGATATAAATGCAAAAATACCAACAAATGCAATTATTATCAAAGCATGTAACAAACTTTCTCGATTTTCTTTGTCTTCTTGCGATTGTCTGTATAAGTCTTTAAGTTTAAAAATGTAGTATATAATGTCTAAAATGTAGGCAATAATAAAGAGTAATAAAGAGTAAAAACCACCTTGAAGAATGCTAACATCGCCAGATGCTAAAAAACTTAAAGGATAAATAACTCTTAAATAATTCATTATGGTAAAAATTATGCTCAATAAGCAACTAATTTTAATTGAGAGAATATAAAGCATATTTTGCTTTTTTTCAAAAAGCTTTAGTTCAAAAAAGTTTGGAATGAATGTTAGAAAAGTCGCAACTAATAAAATAGGTCCATAAATATTTTCGATCTTTCCAGAAAACTCATGAGTAGTGGGATTAAATGTATGCACTAAAAAAAGCACTTCATTATTTTTATATACGATTGGTAAAAAAACCGATAATATAAACAAGATCAAAGTAACAAGATAAAAAACTAATAAATATATGTCGTTTTTTGAACTAATCTTTTTCATATAAATATTATACAATATCATACTTGCATTTACACTATATAATATAAAAAATTTGATTTAAATTTTCAAAAAATATTTCAAAAACCTTGCAGAACTCAACTATTTTTGTAAAAAACGAAAAAAAATAATCATTTTTGATAATGAAAAATTTATTGTATTTTTACAGTATTTATCGCTTCTTAATTTTTTGCTATTTATGTACTAAGAGTGTACAATATAACCATGATTGAAAAGACATCATTTACCGTTACTATCAAAAATGAAATTGCTAATAATAATATTGAAAAATTAGAAGCAAGGTCTCTTTTAGCTGCTTTTATCCGTTTATCAGGAACAATAAATTTTTCTAGTAAAGGTGATCGATTAACCATCAAGACTGAAAATGCTACAACAGCTAGATTTTTATATAAAATCATCCGCGAATATTATCCAACTTTAAATATTTCATTAGGATTTTTAAAACAAATGAAACTATATAAAGCTACTGAATATTTGATAAATATTAATGGACAATTCGATGAATTTTTAAATGAACTTGATATTGATTTATTAAATGACAAAATTTCACGCTCTTTATATAACACAGAAAACAAAATGAAAGCTTATTTTGCTGGTTCATTTTTAGCAGCTGGAAGTTGTACCGACCCTTTAAGTTCAAATTATCATCTTGAAATTTCTTCAAATGATGAAGAATATGCCCAATCTTTATTAAAATTAACTACAAAGATTAAAAATTTAGTTTTTTCTTTTAAAATTATTCAAAGAAGAAATAAATGGGTAGTTTATTTAAAAAGAAGCGATCAAATTAGTGACTTTTTAGCCTATATTAACGCTTACAATAGTTGCTTAGAATTCGAAGATATTCGAACAAATCGTGATTTTGCAAACTCAACAAATAGATTAGTTAATTGTGATAGTTATAACTTTAAAAAAACTACCGATATTGCAACAAAACAGGTTGAAATGATTGACTATATTGAAAAAAAGATCGGTATAAATCATATTAGCAACGAAAAATTAAGAGTTTTATGTAAAATTAGAAAAGAAAACATTGAAGCAAATTATAATGAGCTGGCTTTGATGCTCAGTGAAGAACTTCACACATCAGTTTCCAAATCAAATATTAATCATTTGTTTATAAAACTGAAAAAATTGTATGAGGAAATATCACAATGAACGATAAAATATTAGATATTAATTACCAATTTGGTAAAAGAATTAAATTTTTAAGAAATATTAGAAAAATTAGCCAAGAAGAACTTGCTTTTCGTTGTGAATTAAATACTAAATATTACAGCGATATCGAAAGAGGAAGAAGAAACCCAACATTAAAGGTGCTTGAAAAAATTGCACTTGGACTTGGCATTTCGCTTGAAGAATTATTTAAGGGGATTGGACATTCATATGGAAACGATAAAAAATATTTATAAAATTGGTCCTGGACCTTCAAGTTCTCATACTATTGCTCCATATAATGCTGCAAAAGATTTCTTAAAGCACATTAATTACGACTTTGATTATATCGTAATCGATCTATTTGGTAGTCTTTCCTTGACTGGAAAGGGTCATGGAACTGATTTGATTTTGAAAAAAGCTTTTGATTCATATGAAACAAAAATTAATTTTCATAATACATTTGAAAATATCGAACACCCAAACACCCTTGATTTTTCAACTTATAAGAACGAAAAACTGATTGAAAGAAAAAGATATTATTCAATCGGTGGAGGCGATTTTTCTACCACATTAAGTAAAAAAGACGTTAAAGATGTCTATCCATTTAAAACTTTTGATGGTTTAAAAAATTACATGAAAGTTCAAAAAATTGATGACATAAAATGTGTAATTAACAACTTTGAAGATGATGATATTGATGAATTTTTAAAGGACATTTTTCTAAAAATGTGCCTAGAAGTCGAATTAAATTTGAAAAAAGAAGGATTTTTACCTGGTAGATTGCATCTAAAAAGAATCGCAAAAGAACTCTTCGATAAAGCGCAAAATATCGATGATGAAATTGAAAAAATTACGATGTTAATTACATCTTTTGCATATAGCGCTAGTGAAGGAAATGCTAGCGGAGAGATTATTGTTACAGCACCAACTTGTGGTGCATGTGCCGTTCTTCCTTCTATACTTTATTATTTTTATAAATATAAAAATGTTCCAGTTTCTAAAATAATTGATGGATTAAAAGTTGCTGGAATCATTGGCGATATTATAAAAAATAATGCTTCAATTAGTGGTGCAATGCACGGGTGCCAAGCTGAAATTGGTAGCGCATGTTCAATGACGAGTGCTTTTATTTGTTACATTAATGATTTAAGCTTGTATCAAATTGAATATGGAGCAGAAATTGCGCTTGAACATTTTTTGGGTTTAACTTGTGATCCTGTTGATGGATATGTTCAAATACCTTGTATTGAAAGAAACGGAATTGCAGCTTTAAGAGCACTAACGACGTATTTATATGCAAAAGATATTTCAAATTTAAGAAGAAATGTTGTTTCTCTTGATGGAGTAATTAACGCCATGAAAATAACTGGGGAAAGTCTTTCAAAAGAATACAAAGAAACAAGTATTGGCGGATTAGCAAAAATTTTAAAGTAAATAATCAACACATTTTAATATTTTGTTTATTATCTTATTTATTGTATAATCATTTACATGAAGAAAAAGCTTATTTTTATGGTTTTATTTTGCACTATTTCTGGTGCATTAGGCTCTGTTGCTGGTTGGTTTTTAGGTGGAATGTTTAAAAAAACACCTGATATTACTAACAAAGAATATGTTGATGGAGTTATTGAATACTCAAAAAACAATGATATTGTTAAAAAAATACTTAATGCTTCTGGTGTCGAAAATGAAGAAGATATTGAAAATATCGATCTAGTTAAACTTCTTGATGATAAAAAAGTTAGGCTTGGTGATGTTGCAGAATATGTTGAATATTTGATTCATAAAAATCCTTATTTAATGGTAAAGGGACAGAATTTATCACTTTCAGAGTCTTTTGGTGTAAAAAACACCCAATATACCTATACATGTTGGGTAAAACATGAAAATTTATTCTTTAAAGAGAATATTTCTTTTTCGCAAAATGCAGAATTTGCAGAAAGAATTTACAATTTTGATTCGACGAATAATACAAGTTCCTTTATTTTGCCAAAACCGTTTGATAACAAAGTTGAATATTATAGAACAAATCAAAACGATGGATTAAACGTTGATTATACAAATTTTAGCGAAAATACCAGAAAAGAAAAATATTACATCAATTCGCCTGAAGAAGGTATTAAATCTTTTTCGACAACTTTTGGACTTTCACTTTTTAATCCATTTAATTATGATGCAAAAGAAGAAAATATGCTCCTTGAAGAAGAAAAATATAAAGCACTTGAGATTAAAAACTCAAAAACTAATGAAGATGAGTTGTATGAACCTAAATTAGAGACAAGTGATGCTGGATATACGCTATCAATTACAGTTGATCCAAAAGCTGCTGAAAATTATGGAACTTATATTTTTACAACAACTCGTGACGCTTCAGCTATTGCAAAAATGAAAGAGAAACCAACTTTTGAAAAAATTGGCTTACGCTTTTATCTTAATAAAAAACTTGAAATTCAATCTATTCATATCGACGAATTTTACCAGGTTGTTTCTAGTATAGTTGGGAATGTTCCAACTATTTGTAGCAGTGATTTATCATTTATATATAATAAGGATGAGATTTCTATCCCAAATTGTGAGGAAAAAATTGATTATGGAACCATTTAATCAAGAAATAAATGAAAAAGAGGAAGTTTTTGACGAAGTTCAATTCGACAAAACTCCCTGGTATGTTTATGTAATTATTTGTTTAAGTGTATTTTTTACGTTTTATACAATTTCTTTCTTTTTATTTTGCTTTATTCTTTAAGTTCATTAATCTTAATGAATTTAAGACGCAAATTATTGTAACACCAACATCTGCAAAAATCGCAAGCCACATAATAAATGCTTCAAGTTGCATTAGTGGCAAAAATGATATTATCATAACCAAAAATTTTATAGTTAATGAGAAAATTAGGTTTTCTTTAACAACTATGTTATTTTTCTTACTAATTTTGATTGCATCATTTATTTTATTTAAATCATCATTCATAATAACGGCATCACTTGATTCAATTGTTATGTCACTTCCAATTCCACCCATTGCAATACCAAGATCTGCTTGAATAAGACTTGGAGCATCATTAATTCCATCTCCAATGAATACTGTAACATCATTTTTCTTGCTATTTTTTATAACTTCTTCAAGTTTTGATGTTTTTTCAAGTGGTAAAAGTGATGCATAATAGCTATTCAAACCGACATTTTTTGCAACTTCAGCAGCAATTTTTTCATTATCACCAGTTAGCATTAGTATATTTTTGACACCATTTTTGTAAAAATTCGAAATTGCGTTTTTACTTGTCTCTTTGATTTCATCGTTAATAATAATGTAACCTTTAAATTTGTTATCATAAGCAACATAAATTATTGTATAAGGTGAGTCGGTTTTTTTAAAAATGATTGAATTACTTTCTAACAATTTTGCATTTCCAACAAGAAGCATCTTGCCTCTATAAATTGCTTTTATGCCTTTTCCTTCAATTTCTTCGTAATTTTCACCTTTTTCTAGTGTATTTAAATCGACATTCTCTTTAATTGCTAGAGCAATTGGATGATTTGAAAAGATTTCTCCTATTGCTGCAAGCTCTAAAATCTCATCTTTTGTTCCATCTTTTGCAACAATATTAGTAATTTTAAAGTTTCCTTTTGTGATTGTTCCTGTTTTATCTAAAACAATATTTTTTATATGGGCAAATTTTTCTAAATAAGTTGAACCTTTTATTAAAACATTATTTTTACTTGCAGTACCTAAGCTAACAAAATAAGCCATTGGAATACTTAAGACAATTGAACATGGGCAAGAAATAACTAAAAGTGAAGCAGCACTTTTAATATAATGCATCCGAATATTAGAATCATTCATTCCTAAAAATAGTGGAGGAATAATTCCAACAATAAATGCTGCAATTATAACTAGTGGCGTGTAAATTTTTGCAAATCTAGAAATAAAACGTTCAGATTTTGTTTTGCTTTCTTGTGAATTTTCAACAATATCAAGAATTCGAGACATTGTTGAATTTGAGAATTCTTTCGTTGCTTTTATTATTAATGGACTAGTTTTATTAATTGAACCACTTAAAATTTCATCGTTTTCTTTTACTTTTAAAGGAACGCTTTCACCTGTTAATGAACTTGTGTCAATAAATGAATTTCCACTTACGATAACACCATCAAGAGCAACATTTTCACCTGGTCTAACAATAAAAAGATCGCCAATATTTGCTTCAAATGGAGCAATAGTTTCTTCTTTTCCTTCTTTTAAAATTGTTACTTTATCTGGTCTTAAATCAAGTAAATCTTTAATTGAATTTCTACTTTTATTAAGTGCATATTCTTCAAATTTTTCACCAATTTGGAAGAAAACAACAACAGCTAAAGCTTCAACGAATTCACCAATTGCAAATGCTGCAATTGTTGCAATTAAACTTAAAGTTACTTCGTTAAAAAAGTTCTTATTTTTTATATTTTTATAGCTTTCAACGAAGAGATCATACGACATTAAAACATATAAAATTAAACAAAAAGGGAGAATTATTGCAAAATTTATTGAAATTTCACCAATTTTTACATCTTTATAAAGAATTTCAACAACAAGCAAAATGATTGTTAAAATTGTTGAAAAAATGATTCTAAAATAATCAAATTTTTTGTTCATCGTAAATTACCCTATTCTTGTGATTTTTATACCATCTTCAAATTTATCACAAACTTTTTTAACTTCATCTAAAGTATTATTATCTGAAAAATCAATTGTCATTTTTTGCATAATAAAATTGATTGAGCAATTATTTACACCGCTGACTTTTTTAATTTTGTCCTCTAATTTTAATGCACATGCAGCGCAGTCTAAATTTTGAATTTGGTAAATGTGTTTCATATTATTTTCCTTCCTTTAAGTGATCAATTGCCATTTCAATAATCGATGAAACGTGTTCGTCATCGAGTTCATAAATTACGTTTTTACCCTTTTTTGAATATTTAACAACTTTATTCAATTTAAGAATTTTGAGCTGGTGCGAAGCAGCACTTTTTGTGATATTAATGATTTTGCACAAATCATTAACACACATTGGATTATTTTCAAGCGCATAAAGAATGCTAAGTCTTGTCGAATCTCCAAATAGTTTGAAAAAGTCACTTACTTCATAGATTTCTGTTTCAGTTAATGTGTTTCTAATTTCTTTTGCCATAATTAATCCTCACTAGTATTATAGTTGAACAATTGTTCAACTGTCAATAGTTTGCAATTTGTATTTTTCAATATTAAAATGAATATATGCAAAAGAAAGAAAGAGATTTTTATATTTTTAAGAAGAAGTGCTTATTAATTCTTTTATATCTTTATTATATAAATAATGTCGATTACAAAAATATTGTCATTAGAAGTTTTGGTTTTCATTTTGATCCAACTTGTAACTTTAAAGCCATCGTTCATTCTAAAAAAATGCACGTTCATAAATATGTAGTTCATATTTTTAATTCAATTAGAGGTGTTAATTTAGAAGAACTTGATGTAATGGGCAATGTAAATTTTATAAAAGTTAACGATATTAAAAATATTGATCCATTTACTCCTGAATCTAGTTTGAATGTTTATTTTGATGAAACAAATTTTATTGCAATTGGATATATTGAAGGAAAATTCTTCACTTATCAGTTAATTCAAGATAAAAAGAACTATTTTAAAGATGAAATACTATATTATTTAAATAATGACCCATCAAATCTTAATAAAAATGAAAGCGCAAAAAACTTTTTACTCTTTTTACTTAGATTTTTTACTTACAAATTAAATACCGATTTAGTAATGGGTGCCGGAATAAACCTTGATTATGGAGCAAAAGATTGGAAACATTTAATTGAAGCTTTAAATATGGAATTTTATAAAAATGACGTTCAATCAATTGCAGAAATTCAACATTTTGTCGGAAATGAGTTGTTTGTTAATGGAAAAGTATTTAAAACAAGTGGTTTTGACACTTATAAATCTTTAAATAAAGAACTTTATCTTTTTGATGAAGCAAAAAGTTTTAATGATTTAAATTCAACACTCTACAAATGTGTAGATTATCTTGAAAAACATCCTTACACAAACGTAATTACATATAATTATGATACAAATTTAGAATATTTACTTAAAAAAAGAGGCATTAAATATACTAGTGTTTATGATGAAAATAGCTTTGTAAATAAAGAAGCGTTAACGACTATTTTTCATGTTCATGGTTTATTGCCATATGATAAATATAAAGAATCAAAATATATTAATTCCTTAATTTTCAACGAATCTGAATATTTTTATCTTTACAATAATCCATATTCTTGGAATATTTCAAAGCAAATGCATGATTTTACTTTCAACACTTGCCTTTTCATTGGTGTTTCTTTGACTGATCCAAATATGAAAAGACTCCTTGAAGCCAGCGCAAATCCTTTAAAATTCAATTTTATATTTATGAAAAAAGAAGAAGGCTTTAAGGAATCAACATATCGATCAGTTACTAACTATTTTTTCAGTTACGATTTAATTACAATTTGGATTGATAAATACGAAGAAATTGGTCTTTGGTTGTCTCTTATTTAGGACGAATTTTTTCTAGTTTTTGGCTTAAAAAAAGTAAGTACATTATGGACAAAAATCAAAGAAACTTGCATTAATAATCCGAGAAAAAAATTCGATTTTTACAAAAATAGTGGAGTTCTGCAGGGTTTTTGAGATATTTTTGAAATTTTTAACTTTAAATTTTTGACTTTTTTTGCGTTTATTATTGTTTACAATAATAAGTGATTTTCATATAATTATAGCCATGAGAACAAATGGAATTTTAATGGCGATTAGCTCTCTTCCAAGCAAGTATGGGATTGGCGATTTTGGTAAGAGTGCTTATGAATTCGTCGATTTAATTAAAAGGGCCAATATCAAGATTTGGCAAATGTTACCTTTAAATCCTACAGGCTTTGGCAATTCACCATATCAATCAACTTGTGGTTTTGCCCTTGATCCTATTTACATTGATCTTGAACAATTAGAAAAAGAAGGACTCATCAAATCTTTAAAACCATTCAACGAAAAACGAAAAGTTGTTGAATATGATAAAGTTAGAGCTCACAAAGACAAATATTTAAACGAAGCTTTTGAAAAACAAGAAGATACAAAATCTCCTTCTTTTAGAAAATTTATAAAAGAAAATCCATGGGTCATTGACTATGCTCATTTTACTGTTTTATTGAAGAAAAATAATTACAGAGACTGGTATTTTTGGCCTAAAGAAGAAAGATATGCGCATTATGAGAACAAATTTGATTTTTCACCTTATGAAAAACAAATTTTATTCATTGAGTGGTGCCAATTTATAGCTTTTAAGCAATTTTTGAAGCTTAAAAAATACGCAAATAAAGCTGGAATTGAAATTATGGGTGATATTCCATTCTATGTTGGAGCTTCAAGCAGTGATGCATGGGCTAATCAAGATGAATTTTTACTTGATGAAAATGATTACCCAGATGGAATTGCAGGTGTACCACCAGATTATTTCTCAAAAGATGGTCAAAGATGGGGAAATCTTCTTTACGATTGGAAATATATGAAAGATGATGGCTTTACATTTTGGACAAATCGTATTGAAATTCAAGCAAAATTATATGATTGGATAAGAATTGATCATTTTAGAGCATTTGATACTTATTGGAATATCGATCCAAAATGTCCTACAGCTATTGAAGGAAAATGGGAACATGCTTTTGGAGATGAATTTTTCAATCAATTTTTAAGTTCTCATAAAGATATTAAAATTGTTGCAGAAGATTTAGGCGATTTATTCCCAAGTGTTTTAGAACTTAGAGATAAATATAATTTGCCAGGCATGAATGTTTTAGAATTTTCTATTTTTGATAGCAAATCTGAGATGGTTGAAAATCAAGTTATTTATACTGGAACACATGATAATGACACTTTAGTTGGTTGGTTAGATAAATTAACTGAGCAAGAAAAAGAATTATTAAAGATTCTTTTAAAGAAATCAGGTGTTAAAGGAAGATCTCAAAAGGAAAAAATGATAAATACTGTTTTTGGTTCTCCATGTAAAATTGCAATTTTACCAATTCAAGACTATTTAGGACTAGATTCTAAAGCTAGAATGAATGTTCCTGGAACATGCGGTGAACAAAACTGGGCTTTCAGATTAGTAAATTTCAATGATTTTGAGAAAGTAATTCCATATATTAAAGAACTAAATAAGAAATTTGATAGATGATTAACATTTGTTTAGTATCACTTGGATGCGCAAAAAATACAGTTGATAGTGAAGCAATTTTGGCTCTTTTTAAGGAGCCAGATTTTAAAATTGTTAATAATTACGAAGAAAGTGATGCAATTATTGTAAACACATGTGGTTTTATACAAAGTGCAAAAGAAGAAGGCATTAGTGTAATTTTAGATGTTTTATCTTATAAGAAAAAAACCATTGTTATTGGTTGCTTAGTTGAAAGATATTATAAAGAATTAAGTGAATCTTTAAAGGAAGTCGATTTATTTGTCCGTTTTAAAGATGAATATACAAAACTTCCAACAATGATTTCAAATTTATTTGATAATAAATACGAAATTCCTGAGTTTGATATCTTCAAAAGAATTGATTCTTTTTCAAACGCAACATCTTATATAAAAATTAGCGAAGGTTGCAATAATTTTTGTGCATTTTGTGCGATTCCTTTTATTCGAGGTCGTTTTGTTAGTTATGACGAAGATAAAATCGTTGAATACGCAACAAAAATGGCAAAAAATGGTGTAAAAGAAATAATTTTAATTGGTCAAGATCCTACGAGTTATGGTAAAGATTTTGCTGATAAAGATATAAATTTACTTCATTTAATGAAGAGGATTGAATCAATCGATGGTATTGAATTTATTCGACCACTTTATTTATATCCAGAAGGAATTAACGAAGAATTGATTCAATTTATGGCAAATTCTAAAAAATGTGTCCATTATTTTGATGTGCCAATTCAACATATTTCAACTAATGTTTTGAAAAATATGCATCGAAGAGACACAAAAGAATCGACAATTGAAAAATTGAATTTAATTAGACGATTAATTCCTGATGCAGTAATTAGAACATCTTTAATTGTCGGATTTCCTAAAGAAACAGATAAAGACTTTAAAGAATTATTAAATTTTGTCGGCGAATTTAAATTTAATCACATTGGAGTTTTCACTTATAGCAGAGAAGAAGGAACAGCTGCTTATAACATGAGATCTCAAGTTTCTCAAAAAGTGAAAAATCGCAGGAAAGATGAAATTATGAAACTACAACAATCTATTTCTTATAAGTTAAATAAGAATGAAATTGGAAAAGAGTTCAAAGCATTAATTACTGGAAAATCAAAAGGTGATTATTTAATAAGCTGCTATCTAAATGGACCTGACGACATCGATGGTAAAATTATTCTAAAATCGTCGAAAAGTCATGACATAGGAGATGTTATAAAAGCAAAAGTAATATCAGCTTATGTTTACGATATTATTTGCGAAGAGATATAAAGTACTAAAAATTAATTCCTGAGTAATCAGGAATTTTTTTTGCAAAAAATTTTTAAAAAACTTAAAAAATTTTTAAAAAAAATATTTTTCGTTCCTATTATTTAAGTGAAAGGGGTAAAAATCTTATCACACCTCATTTACTCCTTTAGAAACAATGTATGAAATTAATAAAGAATCACCATATCGGCTAATCTTTCGTTGTTTCATTAGCCTAATAAAGAAAAATTCACATTAAAAGGAAAAACTAAAAAATTTTTAAAAAAATTAATTTTGATTCCTATTATTTAAGTGAAAGGGGTAAAAATCCTCACCTTCCTAAAATTACCCCTTTAGAAACAACGTAACAGTTCTAGAAATATACCCTTCAATTGGCTAATCTTTCGTTGCTTCATTAGCCAAATCAACAAAAAATTCACTTTAAAAGAAAAAAATTTAAAAAAACTCAAAAATTTTTAAAAAAATTAATTTTGATTCCTTTTATTTAAGTGAAAGAGGCAAACAAACTTAATTCTAAGATTTGTTTGATAAAGGTTGAAGTAGGAGCATTCGTCTCTTTTAAAGAATTGTCTCCATGAGTGCTTCTACTTTGATCTTTATCCTTATTATTAATAAGGTTAAGGTCATTTATGTTTTATCCTCTCAATTTTAATGAAAGAGGCAATCAATTCCTCAATCCTCACTTCAAACATCCACGCCTCTTTCATTAATAATTGAACTAGAGATAGTTATTTTGGAACCTTGATAACCGTTAGCTATCTCTACTTCGATTATTATTCTTGATTAAATCAATTGTTAAATTTTTTAAGCCAATGTTATACGACAAAGGTGAGCTCGAATGGAGCTTATGCTGAAAAAGCGAAGCATGTAAATGCACATTATTGCTAGATTGTTTAAAAATTTTGTCTCCTTTAAATATTTAATTGAAAAATAGAGAAAGGAATTAAGCTAGTCCATAGCTGTATTGTTTTAAAAACGAAGTAATTTATACATGGAATTATAATGTGTCCCGGAGGAAATATGAAATCAAATTCACCTTATTATTTAACTGTAAAAGAATTTAAACTTTACCCAAACAAGGCTCAGAAAGAAATTTTAGATAAAGAATTCGAATTTTTTAATAACTATAAAAAATTTCTTTTTGCAAAGGCTGATGAATATGAAAAAAGAAAAGGCATTCGTATGAAATTTAAGGATGCTAAAGATTTTGGTTTTCATTTAAAAACTAAGATATTATCTTTAAATCGTGATTATTCAGATTATTATTTTAATGATCATTTTGAACACGCTGCAGAAATTCTCGGTATTCAAAGAATTAGAAGTTCGAAAAATCATGATCAATTTAAACAACCAATGTATTCAAGTGTTACAAAATCCTCAATTAAAATCAGTAATTTGAATTTTGATGAGCGTCATTTATTGTTTAAAGAAAATTGCGCTATAAGAATAAGACCTGATTATGACTCAAACGATCGATTTCATTTCTTTAACATTTGTAAATGCAATGATGAATATAAATTAGTTGGTGTAGCTTTTAAACGAACATCATTTATTGCTAAAAGTAAACAAGCATGTGGCTTAGATTTTGGCTATAAAAATTTCCTGACTATATTTGATACTAAAGGGGAAATTCAACAAATTAACCTTGTAGACCAAAAAATTGATAAATATTTAAAAGAATATTTCAAAACAAAAAAGATTTTGAAACATATTTTAGAAAAAAATGGTAATAACCCACAAACAAACAACTGTAAAAAACTTGCAATTAAAATAACAAGATTAAATGATAGAATTTATAGAATTCGTACGAATCAATATAATAGGCTAGCAAAATTATTAGTGCTAAATTATGACTATATTGCAATCGAAGGACTTGATACAAGTGAAATTGGAAAAAGATGCGAGATGAGAGTGCAAGCATTTAAATATCGCTATGCAAGTTTTAAAACTATTTTAACAAATCAAGCTAAAAAATATGGAAAAACTGTCTACGTCGTTGATCGATTTTTTCCATCAAGCCAAATTTGTAGCAACTGCGGCTTAGTTCATAAAGAAATGGATGATTACACTAAATACCAGGATAGAATGGTGTGTAGTTGTGGTAATGAAATGGACCGAGATGCAAATGCCGCTAAAAACTTATTATCAAAAATGATTACTGATTTAGATATTGCACATTTATTTAGTAAGACTAAAAAAGTGGCACATGCTGATTCTATTAATGAAGGAAATCTATTATTTGATGTTAACAATGCATAAGCAAACAATGGCAAGCAAACTTACTTGCCATTGAAAAAACAGTCGGTGTTTCTAAAAAATATTTGTTGGGATCAGCACCACAAACAAAAAAAGCCTCAGAAAGGCTTTTTCGTGTTTAAGTGGTGCTGGGCCCCGGAATCGAACCAGGAATTTGTCCTTACCATGGACACATTATGCCATTTAATTAGCTCAGCGAACTCAATTAATACTACATCATGTTCTGAAAGATTGCAACAGATATTAAACTGAATGGCATAATGTGTTGTAAGGACAAATTCCTAGTTCTTTCATATCAGGATTTTTTTAAAAAGCATGTGCACGTAATCTATTTTTTGTTCTTTTGCCATTGTCTTTTTTTGAACTAAATAAAATAGAGAGTTTGCTAATGCCTCGCAAAAAAATGAACATATAATATCAATGGGAATTCCAATTGTTTTTACTACTTTGGTTCTTTCTAAAACATAGATTAACTTTTTATATAAAAATATGTTAAATTCTTTAAAAATGGTTTAATTTGCATCGTTTTTAAGCAAAATTGTAATTTCTTTCTCGTTTTTGAAGAAATTTAAAATAAATTCATGAAGGACATCATTAAGGTGTGGCTTATCAATTTTTAAACTATTAAACTTCTTTAATATATCATTCATTTCAAATTCAAAACTCTGTTACATGATTTTATTTAAAAAATTTTGTTTATTAGAAAAATGACTGTAAAAAGTAACTTTTGTTACTTTTGCTTTTTTACAAATTTCGTTAATATGTATGTCTTCAAATGTCTTTATTTTAAGTAAATCAATGAATGCATTTGCAATTGCTAATTCGGTTTTTGATGAATAAGGACAAGTAATATAAAAATCATTCTTTAAAATTAATATAGGTTGGAGTTTGCACTTTGCTATGTGATTTAATTGTTTATACAAATTGCAGAGAATAGGCAAAATTAGAATTAGTAAAAATATTATAAAAATAACTGAATTCTCTATAAAAAAATCAAGTGTTTTTATATAATTTAAATATTAACGAGGTACGATATGAAGATTGCTTTGATTGCTCATGATAAGAAAAAACCTGAAATGATTGCTTTATGTATTAGATATAAAGAAATTTTGTCTAAACATGAATTATTCGCAACTGGAACAACTGGAAAATTGGTTTCAAGTGCAACTGATTTAGAAATAAAAAGAATGAAAAGTGGTCCACTTGGTGGTGATCAACAAATCGGTTCGATGATTGCCGATAAAAACTTAGACTTAGTTATTTTTTTAAGAGACCCATTAACTGCGCAACCTCACGAACCTGATGTTAATGCACTTTTAAGACTTTGCGATGTTACAAATACTCCACTTGCAACAAATGTAGCTAGTGGTGAAATACTATTAACTGCATTGTCAAATAATGAAATTTCAAAAGTTCATTAATTTTTTGTTTAACTAAATGAAAATCGAGTTAAATTCTTTAAAAAAAATTAATTATGCTTTAGCGTCAAATGGTAGGAAAATCATTTCTAGCATTTCACTTTTTAATGACGAAAAAATTAATTACTCAAATTTAAAAGTAAGCATTAAATGTGAACCAGAATTTTTTAGTTCATTTATTTTTGAAGTATCTTTTATAGAAAATGGAACTAGAATTATTGAAGAAAACGCTGATGTTGTTTTAAATTTTTCATATTTATATGAACTAAATGAAGCAAAAAAAGGGAACATAATTGTTGAAGTCTTAAATAATGATGAGTGTATTGCATCTCTTACTAAAGAAATTGAATTATTAAGTTTTGATGAATGGGACGGTGTAATTTCAGGATCTGAATCTGTTGCAAATTTTGTTCTTCCAAACGATAAAAATGTTGAATTGTTAAAAACTAAAGCGCTACAAATTCTATTAGCAGAAAATTATGAATTTGATTTTTTTGGTTATACTGGCTGTGATAAAGAATATGTTTTAAAACAAATTTGCTCTTTATATCTTTCTATAGCTGCACAAAATTTGCATTATTCACTGCCAAAAGCAAGTTTTGAGATTAATGGACAAAAAGTTCGTTTACCTGCTGAGATTTTATCTTCAAAATTCGCCACATGTTTAGATTCAACTTTATTACTTGCTTCTCTTGTTGAATCGATAGGTCTTCATCCTCTTGTCGTTTTGACCGACGATCACGCATTTTTAGGTATTTGGCTCTCAGATTATCATTATGAAAGTACATCTATTCTTGATAGTTCCTTTTTAATTAATAAGTATAATTCAAAAGAAGTCGTTTTTATTGAGACTACATTGCTTTGTAAAACAAATCCCGCTTCTTTTAACGATGCACTTAGTGGTGGCTTTCGAGCACTTTGTAAAAAAACAACTACTTTTTTTGCAGTTGATGTAAAATCTTGCAGAATAAATGGTATAAAACCTCTCCCTTTAAAAGTAGATGGAGAAAATGAAATTAAAATTATTAATGAAAATTCAAAAAATGTTGATTTTTCTATTGATTTAGATAACCCTGGATACATTGATGGAGAGAGTAACAAAGATAAATTTGATGTTTGGGAAAAGAAACTACTCGATTTAAATGGAAGAAATAAACTTATAAGTTTTACTCCAAATACACAGTTTGTTCAATTGTTCTGTACAGACATGTATGCATTATTTGATGAGATTTTTGCTAATAATCTACAATTACTAAGCAATAGTGAACTGATAAATGTAACTTTGAATGATAAAATTTATACTTTTTTAGATCAAACAAGTCCAATTCTCTTTAAAAACGATTTAAAAAATAAAAGAATCCGATTGATGGTAAGTCAAAAAAATCTACTATCAACTTGCAAAAATATCTTCAGAGCATCAAAAACAGCTATTGAAGAGAATGGCGCAAATACTTTATTTTTGACATTTGGAACATTAAAGTACAAAGAAAAAGGAAAAGATAAATACGCTCCACTTATTTTATTGCCTTTAGAAATCTATAAAGGCACAAGTGGTCAAAATTATTTTATCGCGATGCGAGATGATGAAATTGTTCCAAATCAAACCTTATTTGAATATCTTAAGCTAAATTTTGATATTAATTTTGATGATTTATTAAAAATTCCATACAATTCTCAAACAGAGAAATACGAAATTAAAGCATATATCAACACTTTAAGACAAAGAATTACCGGAATCACTGGTTTTTCGCTTGATGAATCTTCTTTTATTGGTCAATTTAGTTTTACTAGATTTATTATGTGGAACGATTTAAGGATTTATCATGATGAATTTATGAAAAATAAGATCATAAAATCTTTAGTTGATCCAGAAATTCCATTTAGAAATGATTTTGAAGAAATTAGAGCAGAAAATCTTGACGATTATATAGCACCAAATCGTTTTGCCACACCTTTAAGTGCTGATAGTTCACAAACTGAAGCGATTATAAACGCATCTAAAGGTTTAAGTTTTGTTTTAAATGGTCCTCCAGGAACAGGAAAATCACAAACTATTACGAATATGATTATAAATAGCTTATATAATCATAAAAAAGTTTTGTTTGTTGCTCAAAAAATGGCTGCTTTAGAGGTGGTTAAAAAGAGACTTGATGAAACTGGTCTTGGCATGTTTTGCATTGAACTTCATTCTAATAAAGCTCAAAAAGCGGATGTTTTAGCACAAATTAGCAATATTTTAGAACTTGGAAAGCTTAAAAAACCTATCGAATATGAAACAGTTGCTAGCGATTTATTGAACAAGAGAAATGAATTAAATTCCATAATTTCTCATTTACATCGCCCTCTTGATAGCGGTTTTTATCTAGCAGAAAACATTTTAGGCTATGAGGAAGTTAAAAATTCCACTCAAAAAGAAAATATTAAAGGTATTGATTATTCTTTGATAACTAAAGAATCATTTTTAAAGACAATTGAACAAATTAATAAATTTATTAATGCAAAAAATGAGGTTGGAACTGAAAATATCAATAATTTCTCATATATTAAGTGCGAAAATTATTCAATTGACTATAGAAATGAACTTGAAGATGATTTAAGAAATTTTAGAAAAACACTTTATGATTTAGATGAAGAGATTAAAAATATTAATTGCGATGAAGTCGAATTTAATCGATATTTTATTAATAATTTTTTAGACACATTATCATTTTTTAACAACAATTATAATGATTTTTATTTTGAACTTTTTGATGCTGATGAGGAATATTTTAATTATTTAAAGCAACTTATTAATAAATTGCGTGATTTATCATCGATTCACGTGCTAGTTAAGTCAAGTTTTGATCCTTTAATCTTAAATTTGAATCTTGATAACCTCCTTTTTAGATTGAACAGAGCAAAAAATTTGAATTTTATTCGCAAAATTTCTGAGACATCTAAAATAATTAAAGAATTAAGAACATATTCTATTAATCCTAAAACTATTTCAAAGAATAATGTTGAAAATATTTTGATCAACCTTATCGATTACAATAATTTTTCAAATTCTTTAAAACTTGAAGAAGCATCTCTTAAAAAGTATTTAAAAGATGATTTCGAAATGTTTAATACAAATACTGATGTTGTTTTAAAGAAACTTAGAGTGACCTCACTATATAAGAATCAAATTGATAGATTTAAGAAAAATGGGTGTAAAAACATCTATAAATTTTCGTCATTGTTGATGAACGAAAACTACACTGATATTACCGAAAAAATCTCAAAAACCCTGCAGAACTCAACTATTTTTGAAGAAAAGTATAAATTTGACTTTGCAAAAATAGACCAACAAAACTATATTGAAGCACTTCTTGGTGTTATTTCAAATTTAATTTCTAATTCACAAAAATTAAAAGATTACATACTTTACATGCAAGAATATTCTTCTTTATGCAATCAAAATGTGGGTGATTTAGTGGAGAGAAATTTGAGCAACGAATTATCTGATAAAGAACTAGTAAACGTTTATAAGAAAACAATTCATTACAATCTTTCTTTAAGAGCAATTTCTAGCGATGAAAATTTGAATTTATTTAGTGGAAGAAAAGAAAATGAAAAAATTGAAGAATACAAAAAAGCTATTGATGAATATAATGTTTTAACAATTAAAGAAGTAGCTTCAAGACTTTCAAAATCAACTTCAGAATTTTTCGATGGTGAAGGAAGCGCTAATGAAAGCAAAGAATTCATGTATCTTAAAAAAGTTATTTCTAGCGGTGGACGTGGCGTTTCATTAAGAACACTATTTGATAGTACAAAAAATATAATTTTTGATATTTGCCCTTGTTTTTTAATGTCTCCTTTAAGTGTTGCACAATATTTTGATCCAAAATCTACAGAATTTGATATTGTAATTTTCGACGAAGCAAGTCAAATTACAACAAGTGATGCAATTGGAGCTTTAGCAAGAGCAAAAAGTGCAATAATTGTTGGCGATGAGAAGCAATTGCCACCAACTAGATTTTTTGAAGCTAGCACAGTTGATGAAGATGATATTTTTATCGAAGATGGGGATTCAATTTTAAGCGATGCGCTTGCAATATCTATGCCAAAAAAATACTTAACTTGGCATTATAGAAGTAAGGATGAAAGTTTGATTGCGTTCTCAAATTCTCGATATTATGACAATAAATTATTAACTTTCCCTTCACCAAAGGCTAAAAATGACTCAATTACATTTAATTATTGCCAAGATGCAGTATATGAAAATAGAAAAAATTTAAAAGAAGCTCAATATATTGCAAAAGAAGTTGAAAGAAGATTGCTAGATCCTGAATTATCCAAAAAAAGTATAGGAATTGTAACATTTTCAATTTCTCAACAAAGTGTAATTTTGGATGAAATTCAAAAAGTTTACAAAAAACATCCTGATTTAGAGTTTATCGATAACGATAAACATGAAGAGCTATTCGTCAAAAACCTTGAAAATGTTCAAGGTGACGAAAGAGATGTGATCATTTTCTCGATTTGTTATGGACCTGACAAAAATAATAGAGTATCAATGAATTTTGGACCATTATCTAATAAAGGTGGTGAAAAAAGACTTAATGTTGCTGTAAGTAGAGCAAGAGAAGAAATGCTAATTTTCTCAAGTATGCTTCCAGAAATGATTGATTTAAATAGAGTCAGTGGTCAAGGTAGTAAAAATTTGAGGGAGTTTTTACAATATGCTATTAATGGCAAATCTCATATCCTTATTAAAAATGGTGAACAAGTCCATTATGAAGAAGGAATTGAAAGATTTATTGCAAATGATTTGAGAAATCGTGGATATAACGTCGATATTGATGTTGGAACAAGCGAATTCAGAGTTGATTTAGCAATTGTTGATCCAAATAATCCTTCAAAATATGCTCTTGGAATTCTTTTAGACTCAAAATCATATATCAATAGCAAAACAAGTAAAGACAGAAATGTTATCCAAACTAATGTTTTAAAGGGCTTAGGCTGGAAGATTTTTAGAGTATGGACACTAGATTATTTTGACGCTCCAGATCTAGTTATAGATAAAATTGTTGATGCAATATATAAAAATGAAGAGGAAATTGTTGTTGAAAAGTCAAAAATTGTTTTTGAAAAAGATGAAAAAACAAAGCATGCAAGTAAAGGCGTTGATTATATAGTCCATCCTTACCCTAAATTTTTAGATAGTGACGATTTTTATGAATATCTTGAAGAAACAAAAGACGTTATCGATTTTTATATAAAAAATGAATCTCCAATTTCTTATCGATTATTATTAAAAAGAGTTCTTGATTCGTACTCAATTTCAAGAGTTGGAAATCGAATCAAAGAAACTTTTGATAGATTACTCCCTAAATATCATAACATGACAGGGGACGTAAAATTCTATTGGTCTGAACCAGGATTTAGAGTATTTTCTTATCGTGTTGGTTCAAAAGATAGAGAATTCATCGACATACCAAAAGAAGAGATTTGTCTTTGCATTAATGATATTATGAAAGAAAAGTTGTGTTGTACACGTGATGAGCTTATTCATTATGTTGTTGTTGCTTTTGGCTATTCGAAAGTTACAGATATTTCAAAAAAAGTTATAAATATTAGCATTGATTTATCCATTGCTTTGAAAAATTTAAGAGAAGATGATGGATTACTGTATTTACTTAGTCGTTAGTGAGGTGTTTTATGAAAGTTGTTTGTCCAAAATGTGGAAATTTAATAGATTCACAGCAAGAAGATAATGAATACGTCTTTTGCAATGAATGCGGTTCAAATTTTTCTTTCCAAGATGGTAGAAAAACTCTTGTCAAAAGATATTCAGCATATTCAAATCTAGCTTATCGTTATCTAACAACAACTGGAGAATACGATAAAGCAGAAGAATATTATGAAAAATGTCTTCAATTTAAAAATAATGATTTTTCTTCAATTATTGGAATTGCACTTGCAAAATTATATTCACATACACTTCTTGAGACACATTTTGATCAAATTATCCCAGTTTTTGAAAAATATGAGATATCTTTAACTGCTGAGAATACACTTTTATTGCTTTCTTTTTCAGGCGATGTTCTAGCTGAAGCCAAAAGATATTTTGAAGATGTTGATGAAAGATTGATTAAAGATGGAAAATTCATCGCAACAAAATATTATTCAGTTTATAAAAAATCATTAAATGATCTTCGTGAAGTATTTAGCTATATTTTAGAAGCTATTAAACTTGGAGATGAAGAAGAAATTAAGCAATTTGAAGAAGATGATAAAATTATCGAACAAATTAAAGAAATGCTTACTGAAATAGGCAATAGAGCTAAAATTGATTTTAATATTTCGGAAGAAGAAACTATTTTAGAAGAAAATAGTGTGAGCGTAATTAACCAAGAAGCGTTAAAACAAAAAAGATTATTTATCGGTGTAGAAGCATTCTCTGGAATCTTATTTTTAATCATTATAATTGTTGCTTCTTTGACTCAAAATAATCTTGTTTATCTCTTTTTAATAGCACCAGCATTGACTGCTTTATGTGGCTATTTGTTCTATTCTTATTGGTTAAAAAAGAACACAAAAAGTTAAAAAACCCTGTAAAACCCCAATTAAATTAGAGAAATTTGCTTTAAAAATTCTATAACTTTGATGGTTGCATTATGCCTATGAGATATAGAATTTTTTTCTTCATCGCTTAAAATTGATACTGAATGTTCATAGCCATCTGGCACAAAAATTGGATCATAGCCAAAGCCATGTTCACCTTCAATTTTATTATTTATTTTGCCTTCCATAATGCCTTCAAAGTCATATCTTGAGCCGGGTTTCAAATTTAAAAGAACTATGTGGCAATGAAAAGTTGCTTTTGAACCATGATGATTTGTACTTAAAAATTCGTTGATTACTTCTTGACCGCCATTTTCTTTTGCGTATCGAGATGAATAAATTCCTGGAAAATGATCTCCAAGTTCAGAAATTTCAATTCCTGAATCATCACTCATAACTGGAAATTTTGTATATTTTGCAACTTCACTTGCTTTGATAAACGCATTCTCTTTATAAGAATTTCCGTTTTCATCTGGATTAACGTGGATGTTTGCATCGTTGAGTGAAAGTAGTTTTACATTATAAGGAGAAAAAAGCTCTCTCAACTCTTTTAATTTGTGTTGATTATTTGTTGCAACAACAATAGTTAATTGATTTTTCATATTTTTGCTCCTTATTAATAAATAACCTCTTTTTAAGAGCGATAAATTTTCAGAAATATGTACCTATTTTGATACAATTCGTGTACACCCTTAAAAAATGCGTACAAGTAATTAAAATGCGTATAACCTCTTTTCTTTTTAGTTTGTCTTAATGAGATAGACCCATTTTTGTTTATACCTTATTTTTCTTTTCTCGCCGTTTTTGCTGTAGCGAACCTTTTATATATCTCGTAAGAGCCGTAGAGTGCGGAAAGGTAAACCACCACAACGGGTATACAAAGCAACATATACCAGAACTGGTGCGGTATAATATCATAGAAAATCATAAGCAAAGGGTTCCCCTCGTGGAAGATTGAGAACATATAGTTCACCTGCACAACCTCGCCCGCCCAGTCAAGTATGTTATTTGCAATACAGTACTGGTTGATAAAAACGTTGATAAAGTGAATTGCTATGTAAGCACCTAAAGAAATAGCCACTGTGGACCAGATACACTTTTTATCGAGCTTTATAAGTTTG
>JAQXNS010000096.1 GCA_029098125.1 bacterium | reverse complement strand
TTAAATCTTTTACCATACGATGGAACTCCGGAAATAAAAACTATATCAGAAAAGAAATACCTATATGTCCGTAAAAGAGTATTAGATAAAGTTAAATCTACTTATGTTGGCGAATATAGTGAAGAACTATATAACACTTTATTAAGAAACAATGTTGAAAGTAAATCTCTTCGCAAGGAAATTAGGCAGATTGAAAAACAATTAGCGTTGCTCGGTTATAAGGAAGAAGAATTGCCAGATAGAGTCGTTCTAAATCTAGACTTTGCTCGCGCAAATATGAAGAAGATTATTTATGATCAAGCTGTGTTAGAAGGAGTTGGAACAACTTTTCAAGATACAGAAGCAATTATTGATAATGGAATTGTTAAAAATGTAAAAGCGGAAGATGTTCAAAAAATCATTAATTTAAAACATGCATGGCAATTTATTTTAGATAAGGATGTTATCCAGGCACCAAGCGACTATTATTTAGCCTCCTATATTGCTAGATTAGTTAATGATGGATTATTAGGTGTTCAAGATGGAGGAAGAATTAGAGGGGTACCAGTTACCATTGGGGGATCATCATACATTCCTCCGATTCCTTTTGAAAATAAAGTTAGACAAGATATTAAAGACTTATTAGACTCAAGTTTGGATGATATTGATAAAGCTATTGAGCTCTGCTTATATGTTATGAAGACTCAAATCTATAATGACGGTAACAAAAGAACAGCGGTAGTGTATGCGAATCATTATCTAATTTCTAAAGGCCAAGGGCTCTTAATTATCGACTATAGTAAAGTAGGCAATTTTAAAAAACATCTAGTTAATTATTATGAAGATAAGGATTTAACTTCTATTAAGTCATTCTTAAAAGAATGTTGGATGAAGTTCTAATAATTACTAAAAACTCGACTTTTTATTTTATTTTTCAATTCGAAAAGAAAATTAATCCAAAATTGAGAATTGTCATTGGTAAATAAAAAGGTTCTAAAATAATTAAAAATAGTGAAATATTGTGTATATAAAAATTTAAATATGGTATACTATAGTATACTAAAATGGTAAAAATATATACACGAGATTAATTATGCAAAGAGTTTTATATCACGGTAGCGAGTTTATTATTAAAGAGCCTGAGTATTTAAAAGGAAATGTTCATAATGATTATGGCATTGGTTTTTATTGTACAACAAATAAAGAGTTAGCAAAGGAATGGGCAGCAAAAAGAACTGGAAAGGGATATATAAATAAATATAGTTTACGAGACGATAGATTAAAGATTCTTGATTTAACTAAGCCCCCATTTAATAATGTTTTATATTGGGTTAGTCTATTAATGCACAATAGAGAATTATCAAGTAACTTAAGAAATAATTACCCTAGGGAAATAAAATATCTTGAAGAAAAATACTTACTTAATGTCAGCGAATATGATGTAGTAATTGGATATCGTGCTGACGATAGTTATTTCCATTTTCCAGAAGCTTTTGTTAAAAGTGAAATAACACTTGAATCATTAAATTCAATTTTTAAAGCTGGAGATTTAGGAAAACAATATGTATTAATATCAAAAAAAGCCTTTAAATTAATTAAATTTATTGATTTTCAAGAGGTGTTTGAAAATAGTAAAGAAGACTATTATAAAAGGAAAAGTGGAGCAGATAAAACTTTTAAAGATTTATTAGAACAAGATAGATATAAAAAAGGTACAAGACTAAGAGATTTGGTAATGGATAATGAATGAGTACGAAATTAATGATATAAGAGAAACATTTTCAAGGCTTTTTGTATTGGCTATAAGCAATAAAATGAACTTTGATTCTTTCACAAATATGCTAGTAAAAAGTGAATTTGTTTCAATGATTGAAAATAACAAATATGATCCTTTGTTTAATAAACCTATAGATAAATTATTTTATGACATAACTGGATTTAAAGTTAAAGAAGATAATAGTTATGGCATTTATAATGATGCATATTGGTGTGGACAAAATTATTTTGATTTGTATCTAAAAATAAAAAAGAGTTTTTCATATATTTTTTTAAAATTACCTCTTGAAACAATGTTGAATATTTATACAATCTTTCACGAAATGGATTTTTCATCATTAGTCGATTATTTTTATAAAAAGTGCAAAGAAAAAACGATTTTAAGACTTCTTTGTGAAAAAACAAATAAATCGTTGCCCTCTATAAGTAGAGATACGCTGATTCCTTTAAGTACATTAAAAAAATACAATATTAGTGATGAATATTTATATAAAGCATCATTTCAAAATATTGCAAAACTAGTTACTTATTTTGATGTAACATACTCGTTATTTAAAGAATAGGATAGCAAAATTGGTTTTTTAAATTTGTTGAAAAAGTGCAGATGTTTCAATAATCCATAGATTGACATATGTGAAACAAAATTATAGGAGTTACCTGTAAATGTTTCACAATTAAAACATGCAAAATAGATAAAAATCCTTGCTTAATTTAGTCATTTTTTCATTGAACTTCAATTATTAATGATGGTTTAAATGTTATATATGTTCCGATTTGATGCATTTTGTCTTAAATAGTTTCATGTTTATGTAATTGTAAATTGTAATATAACTTGAAGTTAGTCAGTTAATGTCACTATCTCCTTATTCTATAATTGTAATAGTAAATGCAACGGGGATCATTATAATTTGGATTGATTCTTGCATCAAAAAATTTATGATTTCAATTCTGTAAATAGCTATTACAAATAGATACATTATAGCGTTGCCAAATTTACTAAAAAGATCAATTTTTGAAGGAAAAACGCAATTTTATAAATGAATTTTCAAGAAAAATCATAGTTAATATAAGGAAAAATTAGCAAATAAGAGGGAAATTTATATTAATTATTAGGTATTTACAATTAATTTTAAACATATAAACGTTGCAATTAGTCTTACAATTCACTTACGTATTTTTCGTATGTCTTTTGCGATAATGCATTTAATTTTTTAGTAAATTCATTAGTTATTTTTGACTAAATATCGTTGCAATTAGTCTTACAATTCACCTACGTATTTTCAAGTTATTTAACACTAGATTTTTAGGATGACAAATAAATTTCTAGTGTTAAATTTTAAGAATGTTTTCGAATAATTTCTATTGAATAGCCTATATTTAAAATAATTAAAAGTGGGCCACTTATTAATTAAATCAATTAATTCATTTAATTTAAGGCATCGGAAAAATTAAGGCTTTACAATTGTAAGAATAATTTCGATAAAAAGTTTTAAAAATTAATTTTCATTTTTTTGCAGTATTACAATGACTTCTTCTAAAGAACAAAAAGTAGACCAAAACAACATTGCATTGTAATAATAGTTGGAAAAATTAAGTTAATGCGATAATATTAATGAAAGGTAATTAATGTATGTATATAAAAAGAAATATTGAAAATAAAATAATAGAAGCATCAAAGCAATTCGCTTCTATTACAATTTATGGTCCTAGACAAGTTGGTAAATCAACATTGATTGCAAAGTTATTTCCAAATATTAACTATGTTACTTTAGATGATATTGAATTAAGAGACTATGCTTTAAGAGATCCTAAAGGATTTATTAATTATTATTCACATCCTTTAATAATCGATGAAATACAAAAAGCGCCAATGCTTTTAGAATATATTAAGATTGAAATAGATGAAATGAAGAAAAAATGCCTTGATAATAATGAAAAAATTAAACTACTTTACATTATTTCAGGATCGAATCAGTATGAGCTTCAAGAAGCAATAACAGAATCATTAGCTGGAAGAACATGCATTTTTAATATGTCGTCATTATCATTTAATGAAATTAAAGAAAGAAAATCATTCAGCAATTTTGATCCTGAAATAAGTATATTAAAAGAAAAAAGTAAGTTAGTTAAAAAATATAGATCTAGAAAAGAAATATTTGAAGATATAATGCTTGGTGGTATGCCAGAATATATTGCATTAAAACCAGATAGGGACATGTTTTTTAAATCATATATCTCAACTTATATTGAAAAAGATGTAAAAAAGATTATTAATACATCTAAAGAAACAACATTTATGAATTTTATGAAATACGTAGCTTTAAGAACTGCATGTCAATTAGATTATAATGAAATTTCTAAAAGTGTTGGAATAGATGCTAGAACAGTTAAAAACTGGGTTTCCATTTTGGAAACATCTGGAATTATTAAAATAATTCATCCATATGCATCAAATATCTCAGATCGAATAATTAAATCTCCTAAACTGTATTTTATGGATACTGGTTTATGTTCATATTTGTGTGGTATGCCTAGTGCTGAAATACTTGAAAAAAGTACCTTTGCTGGAGCATTTTATGAGACATATGTCGTCTCTGAAATAATTAAATCTTATTATAACAATTATCAAAATGTTGATAATATTTATTATTATCGCGATAAAAATCAATATGAAGTTGATTTAATTATCGAATCTTTTGATTCGATTTATCCAATTGAAATAAAAAAAGGAATCAACCCAGTTAGTAAAAATAAAAAATTTTCTGTTTTAAACAAATTTAAAAAGACAATTAATATTGGATTAGTTATCGATTCATCTGATAAGGTATTTCCTATTAACGATGAGGTGTATTATTGTCCTATAGATTTAATTGGGTTATAAAAACTTAAATTTTTGATAAAATATTTAAGTTTTGTTCACTAGAAAAAATAATTGCCGATTAATAGATGGGCACTAATTTTTGTATTTACAAAGAGTTACAATCGGATTCAAGACATAAAAAAAGGGATGTTTATACAAATTAAATCATTTAAACATCCCTTTAGTATTAAATTTATTTATTTTTTTGTGCTTTTTTCATCTCGGCTTTTTTATATTTTTTAAATATTTTTTGGCCGTAAGTAGATCCACCATCGCACAAGACGTCAACTCCAGCTAAATAACCATTTCTTTCATCTGCTAAAGTAGCTAATGCATAACCTAATTCTTCTGGTTTGCCCATTCTTTCTTCTGCAGCAAATGGAATTAAGAAGCCACCTGTCTTTTTTTCTAAATTTCCCATTGATGTAGCAATTAATCCAGGTGATAATGAAACAACTCTAATACCTTTTAAACCTAATTCGAATGCTGATTTTTGTGCATACCAACAAACAAAGTTTTTAGATAATGCGTATGCCATACCATTTTTATAATATGGATCTTTTAAGAAATTTGTTTTCTTAATCATTTTTTTAAGAAATTTTTCTTCGTCAGTATAAGCTAAAGGATATAATTTTTTAGGCAGCATGAATTCTGGTGTTTGATATGCTGAATTTGATGAAACATCAACAATAACACTTCCTGGATTCATTAACTTAGAAAATTCTTCATTTACATAGACTGTTCCTAGAGCGTTAATTCTTAAAATAGTGTCTGGATTAACATTCATTGCTGGAGATACCCCAGCTGCGTTAATGACGTTTTTGATTTCTCCTAATGATTTAGCATATTCTGCTAAAGCTCTAACTGATTCTCTTTTTGACGTATCGCAAGCAAAAGGATAAGCTTCAATGCCAAGACTTTTAAGTTCTTCAACAGCGTTTTGCAATTTTGCTTCTGTTCTTCCAGATATAACAACAATTTTTTCTTTTGGTGTAAATTTTGCAGCTTCAAGACCCATTCCTGAACCGCCACCTGTAATAACTAATACATTTTTCATATTTTTCTCCTCGATAAAATAATATTTATGTTAATATTATCTTGCAACCAACAAAAACCAAC
>JAQXNS010000095.1 GCA_029098125.1 bacterium | reverse complement strand
TAAATATTTCTAGAGATTAATAAAATATTAATAAATGAGCAAATTATTTATTTAAAAATGTTTATTATGTAATAATAAACAAGTTTTGAAAGGAGAGACTATGAAAAAGATATTACGAATGTTGGCTGTTTCAGTTATTTTAGGAACAACTTTTATAGCTAGTTGTGGTAGGCCTTCTATTGACAACAACCAAGGCGACAATACTGATAATGAAAATCCTGATAATAACAATAATAATGACAATACAGGTGGTGATAATGAAGACCAAGAAGGTGATAACAATAACCCAGATGGCGACAACAATGGAGATAATCAAGGTGGAGAAGAAATTCCTGATCCAAAACCTGATCCAGTTATTTCAAAGGCACTTAAGATTACAAGCATGCCAACAAAAGTAGAGTATAGAGTTAATGAATCTCTATCTTTTGAAGGTTTAGAAGTTAAACTATTTACAACAACTGATGATGTTGAAGATGAAGGAGTAATTTATACAAACTTCACACCTTCTGTTGAAGAAGGATATGTGTTTCAAGAAAAAGATATCACTTCAATGACAAATGTCTTTGAAGTTATTTTGATTGCAAATGAAGAAAATGTGCGTTCAACAACATTTGAACTTACCGTTCTAGAAGAAGAAAAAGTACCTGTTGAAATAACAACGACACTTTTTGATTTTATGTCAAGGCTTAATGCAGGGGAAGCGTATGAAATTATTACTCCATATGCAAAAGGAACTTTCTTAAGTAATGCAATTTATTGGGATGTTTTAAAAAATGGAAGCAGCATTGCTTCATCTTATGGCTTTGCCTTTAGAGATTCTGACAAGAAAACAATATTATTTTCAGAAGATCCTGAGAATTCATCAAGTTATATTTTACATTACGAATTAGGGAATAGATTTAGTTCAATTTATGATGATAAATTGTATGAAACACTTCAAGATCCTTATCCATATCAATCTTTTTATCATGCAAAATCAATAAATTCATATAATTTGAAGAAATTTAAGAATTTAAAACCTAAAAAAGACACACACAGATATACAATCAAGCCAGAATCTAAAGCCACTTATGATCCTGCTTGGGACGGAAGTGACGAGTTAGTTAATTACTATACAAAATATGTTTCTCAGTTTTTAAGATTATCATCAAATTATTCTAATTTTCCACTTTCTGACTTTGCTTTAGGAACAATTTATTCAAATTTAACTATTACTGCTGAATTTGTTACAAATGATGAACTTTCTGTTTTTGTTAATACAACATCTAGTGATGTTTTATGGCCTTCAGAATTCACAATCAAGATTACTGATAAAGCAGATATTCCATCAATTAAAGGATTTTTAGATGGAACAGATGAAGGAAGCGAAGGCGAAGATACAAGAGATCCAGACTCTGAAGTTGAAGGCGGAACTGGTGAAGGAATTTAAGGAGTAATTCATGAAGAAAAATAATTCAATTTTATTAGTTTTGAGTCTTCTTGCATTATCAGCTTGTGCTCAAAATGCTCCAGTTGAAGATGAAATTAAAGAAGATGAACCTGTAAAGTTTACAGGATTAGCTAATTTACAAAAAGGTTTTGAAGTAACTGGCCAAATTGTTGCTACAAAAAGATATTATAGTGACGAAAGCTACGAATTTATTGATGACAGTCGTGAAGTTGAAGCAAAAAATTATGCTTTTGATTTCACATACACTGATAAAGAAGACTTTGTAGGTTTACATAGAAATTTATATTCTTATGATAATCATAATCAACCTCATATGATTCTTGACGAAAATTTATACAATAAAGATGGAAAAGTTAGAATCAAATACATTGGTTATGAAAATGAAATGTTTGAAGATTACGTTTATGATTCGACTGGAAATGCTCTATCATATGGCGCAAACGACTTGATCAATCCATTTTTATTTATGGAAAATGAGGATTTTTCTCATTTAAGTGATAATACATTCACACTTTCAAACAAAAAATTAAGTCAAATGGTTGCTGGAATGTTTTCTTCAATTGATGTAACTGCATTTTCTGGAGCAATTTCTCGCAATATTTTAGAAATTGATGAAAATGGTGACATTAAAACTTTAATTTGTACTCTTGATGAAAGTTATAAAGAAATTTCAACTTCTAATTATGGAATCGATTACACTGGAACAGTGTATTCCATAAATTTTAATTTTAAAGATATCGGCACTGCTGAATCTGCTAAGAAACTTCAAGTTTATGAAGGCGAGGAAGAATGCGCAAAACTTAGAACAATTTTTGACAAAATGGAAGGTCAAAATTTAAGAGTTAGACGTGTCGATCATTCTTGGTACAACGATGATGAAGAAATTGATGTTAATGAAACAATCGATCTTTATTACGCTGATCATAAAGTTTTTTATCAAGTTTATACTTTAGATGAATATGAGGAAATTACTGCTCCAAGAGAAAGTGACTTCTTATTAATGAATCCAGATGGTGATCCAAATGGAAATTTATACCCTTATGCTAGAAGTTATAATGGAGTTTGGAATAGAACTGGAATGGGAAGACTTGATATTACTACTTATGAAAATTATCTCCCAATAATTGGTGACGTTTCTCATGAAATTTTCCATTATGACAAAGAAAGAGATATCTATTATTTAGATGAACCTATGGCTCTCTATTGGTTGCTTGATGGTTGTTTTTTACCAACAATGGCAGTTAGTGATCCAGGTTACTTTGATTTTTTATCAAAAGTTGAAGTTAAACTCGATGAAAATGGCGATATCGAATATGCAAGATGTGAATATTATCATGAATTAGATCTTCTAATTTCACACGCATATTATGAATTGACTTATGAATATGGCCCTTCGGTCCATCTTCCATACAACATCGAAGAGGAGGTTAAATAATGAAAAATAAGATTCTATTTGCGTTCGCCTCTTTATTTTTAGTCGGTTGCGCACAAAATAATGGTTTAGATATAGTTAAAAACGCTATAGATTTAACACCAAGTAATGAAATTTCAAAAATTCAACAAGGCATTGTTAATTTAAGAAATGGTTTAGTATTTGAAGGAACTTTAACAAGAACAAGAACTTTTTATAAAAATTCATCATTTTTAGAGCCAATTGATTCAAGTAAATTCGAAGAATCAGATTTAAAATCAGAATCAAATTTGACATTCAAGTTTTCAAGTAATGCTTACTATCGTAAAGTTGAAGAGTACAATTCTATTGCTGAAGACTATGTTACATATCTTGAAGAAGAATATCATTCTGATAATAAAGGAAGAGTATATACTGAATATTTAACTGCTCAAAACGAAGTTGGAAAGAAATATCAAAAAAATGGTGCAAACTATGTTACTTTTGAAAGTTTAGGTTTTGATAATCCTTTTTACTACATAAATGAAAAAGATATTGTTTTAAAGGATGGTAAAGCTTATCTTCAAAAAGACAAAGCCAGTTATATATTCAATAGATTATGTGCATTTTATGCTTCTGGTGCCTCAAGTTCACCAAAAGAATGTACAGTAACATTAAATTCTGAAGATCAAATCACAAGAATTACATACATTCCAGCAATACGTTATGTTATTGAATACGATGCAACTAGTGATTCTAATTCATATTATACGATCGAACAAAATTACGATTTTTATATTTTAGATGCTGGAAAAGATTCAGTTTCACATCTTGAAAAAGAAAGTGATAAGGGTTCAACAAATAAAGTTTTATCTAAAGCTTTTAAAAAATTTGATGGAAATAATATTACAATGGTTGCAACTGATACTGATACAAGTTCAGAAATTAAAACTACAAAAACCAGAGTTAGTTATTTAGATGGAACTAATGCATACATAAAATATTTTGATTCATCAAGAAATGGTTCTGAAACTGAATTAGATGCTGAAAATGATTATGTTTTAACAAAAAATCCAAATATCGATTTTTATGAAGCAAGAAAATATGTTGATGGACAATGGATTCCATCAAATAAGACAAAATTTGGAAAAGTTAATCAAGATAAATATAAATACGATGATTTAATTCCACATCTTGATGGCATTTCAAGTGATTTATTTACTTATGATGCAACGACAAACACATTTATTTGCGAAAATAGTGCAGTTAGTGAAATGTCTAAATCATATTTCCAATCAAGTGCTATTGAAATTCAACAAACAAATGCACGTTATGCTACAAAAGTTGCAATTCAATTAAATAGTTTTGATGAAATTAAAACTGTAACAATTGATTATCGTTATGCAGATTTCTTCTCAAGCAGCATTGTAAAGACTGGACAAATTGTTTTCCGTTATTTCGATCAAGGGAAAACAGTTCTTCCATATGATGCAAGTTCAAAATTAGGAGAATAAGAGTATGAAAAGACGCAGTTTATTAATCATTGGCGCTTTAGCATTTTCATCAATTATTGGTTTAACATCATGTAATAATGAATCACCAATTATTGATAAAGTTGATGATATTATCGAAGATGCAACTTTAGAACTAGATTACAACAGTGAATATGTTGATGTAAGCGTCATTCAAAGTGATGAAAAAATATATTCAGGCAAAGAAATCAAATTAGAAGTTAAAGTAAAAGATCCATTAAATTATGCTTTTGTTTATGCAACATTAAACAATGAAAAAATTGAAGATTTAAACAAAATTTCACTTGTTAAAGGCACAAATGTAATAAAAATATATGTTAAATCTATTTTTGTTCAAGAAGGAACAACTAATTTAAGAGACTTTACTTTTGTAAAAAAAGCTGATGGAACATATAAAATTTCTGGTTATACACCTAGTGGTCTTGTACCAACACGCCTTGAAATTCCTTCAACTTATCTTGGCAAAGAAGTTAATGAAATTGCATTTGATTACAATTTAATTACAGGAAATGTTGAATCACAATATTCTTTTAGCGCAATTTC
>JAQXNS010000094.1 GCA_029098125.1 bacterium | reverse complement strand
AAATTACAGCATCAAAACTTGAGTATAAAAATGGAGTGTTAAACATCCCACATTATATGACTTATTTGCTTTTTGATTGGTCACCAATCATAAAAAATTGATTATTATTTTACAAAAATAGTGGAGTTCTGCAGGGTTTTTGAGATATTTATATGCTTATTTATTATCTAGATGCATATTTTCGGACAAGTATCTTTTTAACATAAATGTTAAAAAATATGGGAATGTGTATACATTATTTTCAAATCCAATGTTTTTTTCCGCTAACTTAATTCCATACCTAATATCTGTTACTTTTTCATTCTCAATAAGTGCTTTGACTGTTTTTATTTTTCCATCTGAAGCTTTAACATCGATTGGTATAAGATTATTTGCATCTCTAAGAAAGAATTCAACTTCTTGAGTGCTGTCCTCGCTTTTATAAAAATATAAATCGTAACCTGATTTTTTAAGCATATCAGCAATTATATTTTCATATAATGCACCTTTGTATGTGTTGAAGTTTTTGTTGTCTCTTAAATCTTTTGATGCTTCTTCATCTAATGATGCCACTAAAAGTCCAGTATCCATAAAGTACATTCGATAATTATCTGGATCGTAATTTCCTTTTAGAGGAAGTGCCAAATCATTTAAGCAATAAGAAACATTGACTATACCTGCTTCAATTAACCAATCTGCAACACCAGTATATTCCCTATTTCTTGCTCCATGTGCCACTTTAGATATTCTGAATTTTTTGTTGTCTTGACTAAGGAAAACTGGAATTTTTCTAAAGACATTTAATATTTTTGTTTTGTCTAAACCTACTGCGTATTTTGTAATATCTTCTTCATAATCAAGTATGATTTGTTTTTGAAGCGCAAGTGTGCCACTATAATTTTTTTGTTCAACAAATAGTTTAACAATTTCAGGCATACCACCTAAAACCATATATTGATGGAATTTTTCTAATAAGACATCAAATTGTGTTTGTGATAGCGGCGTAAGATTTTTCATACAATCATAAAATTTCTCAATTTGTTCCTCTTTGTATCCTAATGCCCATAAGAATTCTTCAAAATCCATAGAATACATTGTGTAATCTATTTTATGTCCAGTACTGACTGACTCAATTTCTTTATATGATAGACCCATTAATGAACCTGAACAGATTACATCAAATCTAGCATCTAATTTAAAGGATTTTAAAGAAGTTGCAGCGTTTATGCATTTTTGTATCTCATCAAAGAAAATGAGAGTTTTACCTGGAATAAATTTAAGAGAAGGATCTTTTAAAGAAACATTTTCAATGATTTTATCCACATTGTATCCATCATCAAAAATATCTATATATTTAGGTTCTAGCGCAAAATTTATTTCAACTATAAAAAGGTTATTTCTTTTAGCAAATTCTTCAATTGCTCTTGTTTTACCAACTTGTCTTGCACCTTTTATTATGATAGGTTTTTTAGTTTTACTAACTAGCCAATCATCCAAAAATTTATCGATTTTTCTTCTTAAATAGTCCATATTTTTCCCTCTTAAATTTATATTATCACAAAATTTTAATCTTTTTAAGGCGAAAAATCACAAAATTCTGAACTTTTTTTGCCAAAAAATCACAAAATTCTGAACTTTTTTGACTTAAAAATCACAAAATTAGAAAAACGCGGCCAAATTTTTTCGCAGAATCAAGCGCGTAAGTGGGCTAAATCAAAGTATAATTTTTGAAAAAAATCAGGAAATAAATCATTAATTTTCTTATCTCTGAAATTTATTCTTCATTGAAATTCTCTTAACGAAGTTAACATTTTATTAGAAAAATTCCGAACTTTATTAAAAGCTTTAAAAGGGTTATCCAACATATAAAATTAATTTAAAGTATAGAAAAAACTTGACTCATATTCATGAATAAAACTATTAAAAGATTAAGAAATATTAGCTGAGTATTTTTAGATATTTTCAAAAATAGTGTAATGATGGAGAACACGGATTTACTCCACCAATAAAAAGTGATAAATTGTAGGTGCCAGACATATATAAAAGGATATAACATTGGTGATTCAACTGTTATTCGTTTGTCTGGTAGCAACGCAGTTGAATCACCAATGTTAGTTGCTACCACAATGCCAAACAAAACACATACGCAAATTTATTTGCAATTTTTAAACGAATATAAGCAGTTGACCGCTTATGAACTTTAATTCTAAAAAAACTATTTGATGAACGTCTTAAATATTTTAATCACGAAAATGATTATTTAATATCTTATAGTGAATTAGCAAAAGGCGGTGATTTAATAACAAATCGTTCTCTTCCTAATCCAGCCGAAATTTCTGACAAAGATGGAAAAGCAGTCAAAACTCATCTACTGAAAAACGCAAAATTAAATTTTGAATTTGTCTATAAATTGTGCGATTTGATTATTACTGATGGCACTTTAAGAGCTATCGAAAAAAATCTTAACATAAGTTATAAAACGGCTATTTTCCGGAGATTTAAAATCTTTGTAGCGATTTAAGACTATATAAAGCATCTAAAACTCAAAGATTTCGTATATTTTGATGAAATTTTTGTGAAATTGATAAATCCTGATTCTGATTATAAAAAAGAATGGGACGCTAAGAAAAAGGGCCATTCGAGTGCGTATTACGGAAAAGTTACAGTTACGATTGGATGCGATTCAAGTGGAACAGTAATATGCAAAAAATTTAGTGAGAGCG
>JAQXNS010000093.1 GCA_029098125.1 bacterium | reverse complement strand
ATACTTACGATAAAATTCGCTATAAATTAATTTTTGAAATCTTCAAAAGTAACTCAAATTTAATTTTGCTCGTAGATGGTAAAGTTGATGAGGCTTTTCGTTTTAAAGGTATCGATACAAAGCACCCAATAATAAAAAATGCAATTTATGAACCACCAACAAAAGCCCCATTTGAAAAAGAAGTTAAAGAAAAAGATACTATAGATGAAAATGAATACTTCAACGCAATTGAAAGACGTCATCTTTTATCAACCTACAAAGATGTGACTCTGAATCTAAAAAGAAAGCTTAAAAGTTTAGAGAAAAAAGTGATAAAAATTAACGAAGATAAAGAAAAAGCTGAGCAAAATTTAATTTACAAATCCTACGCTGACGCGCTTTTGTGCGTTCTTGATGAAGTCAAACGAGGCGATAAGTCCTTTGAATTTGCAGGCGAAACTATTTTATTAAATGAAATATATTCACCAAGTGAAAATCTTCAAAGATTTTATAAGATTTATAAAAAATCCAAAGCCACTATTCAATCAACTATCGAACAAATTAAAAATACTCAAAATGAAATTGACTACATAAAATTAGTTTTATCAAGCGTAGATTATTTAAATGATGATGATTTTAAAGAAATAATTGATGAATTAATTAAAAAAGACATCATAAAAATTCCTAAAAACATTAAACCTAAAAATCTAAAAAATGCTCACCATCCATATTTTGTTGTATTTAAAGATACAAAAATTGGTTTTGGAAAGAATTCTACGCAAAATAATGAACTTACATTTAATAAAGCTAGCAAAAATGATTATTTTTTACATATTAAAAACAATCATGGCAATCACGTTATTATCTTTAAAAAAGATTTAGATGATGAAACACTAGAGTTTGCTCTTGGTTTAGTTGTTTATTTATCAAAGCAAACTGATGGAGAAGTAATTCTTGCAAGTTGCAAAGATATCAAAAAAGGTAATGAACCAGGATTAGTTCTTATGAATAAATACGAATCTTATACAATTAAGCAATTAAAATATAATTATAAAGAATATGTTGAAAACGCTAGTCGTTTTTAGTTTCTTCTGTAAATAAAAAGTCTTCGCCTTTTATAACTTCTCTTGTCGATAAAGAGTAAAAATTTCTCTGTTTTAGAGCTTCAGATGCAATAATTGCAACACAATTTGATAAATTTAAGCTTCTAGCGCTTGGTACCATTGGTATTCTGATGGTTTTTTCATAATTTTCTTTAAGAATTTCATGAGGAATGCCAGTTGACTCTCTACCAAACATAAAATAAATGTCTTCAGTAATATCACTGTAGTCATTTTTTGAATAGATATTTTTTGAATATCTAGTGACATAATAAATATTTTTGTCTTTAAAATCTTTATTAAATTCTTCTATTGAATCATAAATTTTATAGTCACTTTCGGTAATGTAATCCATTCCTGCTCTTTTAAGTTCCTTACTAGAAAAATTAAAAGTAAGTGGTCCAATGATAATCAATTTAATATCAAAAGCCATGCAGGTACGAATAATATTTCCAACATTTGAAGGCTTTTCAGGTCTATATAAAATAATTCCAATCATGTTTAAAATATTAGCACTTTCTCAATAAATTAGAAATATTTTGTAAACAAATTTGACTGGAAAATTTCGAAAAATTTCTTAAAAACCTTGCAGAACTCAACTATTTTTGTTAAAAACTTTGTTTTTTTTACTTATTTTAGTTGCCAATTTTTTCTATATTTTTTGTAATTATTTTTTTATATAAGCTAAAAATTAACTAGTACTAAAAAATGTGTATTAACAAAACAATAGAATAAAATAAAAATAACTTTTATAATAAACACACTATGAGGCATGGAATTAAACTGATTTTTGAACATATGACACAAAAAGATGTTAGATCTATTGTGCCTTTAGATGCTGGAATTACAAATGATAATTATCTAATTAACAACGCTTTTGTTTTAAGATATGTTCCAAAAGATGTAGACCCAACTATTGATAGGAAGCTAGAAAAATTAGTTTACGATAAAATCGAGCCTCTTGGTATTAGCGAAAAACTATATATTTTTGACGAAAAAACAGGTATTAAAATAACAAGATTTGTTCATTCTTCTCGTTTTTACAAAGTTACTCCAACAAATGAACAATTGATCTATGTATCTAAAGCTCTTAAAAAACTTCACACATCTTCAATTGATGTTGGAAAAGGCTACGATTTATATAAAAAATTGAATTTTTATAAAAAATTTGCAGATAAATCTGAATATTTGGACCAAAAATTTGAAAAAATGGTCATTAAGGAAGCAAAAATAATTGAGGAAAACGAGCCAATTGTCCTCTGTCATAATGATCTTGTTATTGGAAATTTACTATTCAAATATAATGGCGTCACAATTATCGATTGGGAATACGCTTCAATGAATTATGAAATTTTTGATTTGGCTTCTTTTGTTAGCGAAAATAATTTGTCTGAGGAATCAACAACATTTTTTTTAAAAAAATATTACGGATATAAATATTCAAACTTAAAAAAGAAAAAAGTCGAAAGTTATTCTCGACTATTAGATATTTTATTTTATTATCGGGCTATTTATTACTATAAAAAAAGAGAAAACCGCATATATTTCAATATAGCGGTTGATAAATTAAACAGAATTAAAAACTCAATTATGAGTTTAAAAAATTTCTATTAAAACTTTGTAACTTTATATAATTCAATTGCTTCCTTGATGACTTTTTTAGCAGCATCAACGCCTTCTACTTCTCCAGTAGTTACAGTTTTGTTTTCAAGATTTTTATATACATCAAAGAAATGCTTGATTTCATCGCCAATATGATTTGGTAAATCATTTGCATTTTTATAAGTGTTGTAAAATGGATCATCGACTGCTACAGCAATAATTTTTGAATCTCTTTTTCCTCCATCAAACATTTCAATCACACCGATTGGTCTACAATCTACAACTGTTAATGGTATTAAAGGTTCACTGCATAAAACAAGCACATCAAGAGGATCTCCATCATCACAAAATGTTAATGGGATGAAACCATAATTGTGTGGATAGTGTGTTGATGTATATAAAATTCTATCTAAACGGATGAGACCTCTTTTTTTATCTAATTCGTATTTCGCTTTACTTCCCTTTGGAATTTCGATGATTGCTTTGAATTTATTTTCAGAAATTTCTTCTAATGAAAATTTAGAAAAAATTTCCAATAACCCTGCAGAACTCATATATTTTCTCCAAAATCTTTATTTTTTACCTCTAACGAATTCATCAAATTCAAGTAATTCATCAAGAGTTAAAAACTTTGCCATAAAGAATAAATCACCCATATCATCACGAAGAGCCATTGGGTATTCTCCATAATAACAAATGTTATTACGATATTTTTCAAGAACTTCTTCTTTTGTGTGAGCATATTCTAAATTGTTTCTTCTTGAAGGTGCACCAGCAAAATATTTCTGATGTCCCATATATTGTCTGTTTTCATCAAAAGCTATTGAATCAGCAAAGATTTCATAACAATTTGTTGAATTAGCAAAGTTAATTAAATCAGGGGTATATGCTCCAGCTGGCCTCATATTTGCTTCAAGTGGAACAATTGTACCTTTTTTACCTAAATATGGGTGATCAGATTTAAGCACGAACCATTCAAGATGGAAAAATCTATTTTTAACACCAAATGATTTAAGTGCGCGAATACCCATATCAACTAAAACTGGATCAACTTCTGGAACACAATAATACAAATCATCTAAACCATTTAAGACAATCTGGCTATTATCATTAACAAAAATATTGCTTGTATAGAAAATTGGCTCACTTCTTGAATTTGTAACGCCGTCGAAAGAAATAATTTGACCATCAATGAATTCTTCCATGATATAGATTTTGTTTCTATCTCTATTATGTAAAAAATCTTCGAGTTGATCTTCTGTTTTAATTTTTCTAGTATCTTGTGCGCCAACTCCATTGTCAGGTTTAACAAAAACAGGATATCCGACTTCTTTAACAAAGTTTCTTACTTCATCATCGTTAATAATCAAAATAAATCTTGCACATTTTAAACCTGCATCTTGATAATATTTCTTTTGAAGACTTTTTAATTTGTATTTTTCAATTTCATCAACTCTAGGTCCGTTAACAACATTGAATTCGCTTCTTAATCTAGCATCTCTTTCAAGCCAAAATTCATTATTGCTCTCTAAGAACTCTATTTCGCCATATTTAATTTTAAAATACTCAACTGCACGTTTTTCATTATCATAATTTTCCATTCCAGGACAAAAATAGTATTCTGTTAATGAAAATTTGCATTCATTACTAAGTTCTTGGTATGGGCAATCGCCAATTCCTAAAACATTAAATCCCCTATTTTTTAAAGCAAGACAAAAACGCCAATAACTTGATGGAAAATTTGGCGAAACAAAAATAAAATTTCTCATTCATTTATCCTCTATCTAATTGTATTTTACTTTAAAAGTTTTAATCTGTTAATCGCTTTTTTAAGTGAAAACAATGCATTTTCATAAGTTTCATCGTTTTCATTTGTACATAATTTTAATTTTTCTTCCGCTATTCTTTTTCTTTCCAAAATGCGTTCTTTATCAAGTTCGCTTTGTTCTTCAATCGTATCAGCTAATATCAAGGCTTTTTTATTTTTGAACTCTAAAGTTCCACCACTAATACAATAATATTTTACTTGATTATTACTTTTGGTATAAAAAATACCAATATGTAATAGAGCCGCAAATGGTGTGCGATTAGGAAGAATGCCTGTCACGCCACTCAATGGAATATCAAAATATATCTCGTCGACTGAATCTTCGATAATTTTTCCATCAATTGAAATAATTTTTAACTCAATTTTATCCTTCATTATTTCATACCATTAGCTTTTTCGACGACATCTTCGATTGTTCCACAATACAAAAATGCGCTTTCAGGTAATTTATCATAATCACCACTTAAAATTGCTTTAAATGATCTAATTGTATCTGATAATTTAACGTATTTTCCTTTATATGGAGTGTATGCTTCAGCAACATGGAATGGTTGAGATAAGAAATTTCTGATTCTTCTTGCACGATTTACAATAATTTTGTCATCTTCTGTTAATTCTTCCATACCTAAAATTGCAATAATATCTTGAAGTTCTTTATATCTTTGAAGAATTGATTGAACACCACGTGCAACTTGATAATGTTCTTCCCCAATTACTTTAGGATCTAGAATATTTGAACTACTTTCTAATGGATCGACTGCTGGATAAATTCCTAAACTTGCAATTCCTCTATCCAAAACTGTTTTTGCATCTAAGTGTGAGAAAGTTGTAGCTGGTGCAGGATCGGTTAAATCGTCAGCAGGAACATAAACAGCTTGAATTGATGTGATTGAACCACTTTTTGTAGAAGTAATTCTTTCTTGCAACTGACCCATTTCAGTAGCTAATGTTGGTTGATAACCAACTGCACTTGGCATTCTTCCAATTAAAGCACTAACTTCACTACCTGCTTGTGTGAATCTAAAAATATTGTCTATAAAGAATAAAACGTCTTGATGCAAAGAATCTCTAAAATATTCAGCCATAGTTAGAGCACTCAAAGCGACTCTCATTCTAGCTCCAGGGACTTCGTTCATTTGACCATAAACTAAAGATGTTTTATTTATAACACCAGTTTCTGTCATTTCATGATATAAATCATTTCCTTCTCTCGATCTTTCACCAACTCCAGCAAAAACTGAAATACCATGTTGTTCAGTAGCAATATTATTGATTAATTCTTGTATTAAAACAGTTTTACCAACGCCAGCGCCACCAAAAAGACCAACTTTTCCACCTTTTACATAAGGACAAAGCAAATCAATGACTTTAATTCCTGTTTCAAGAATTTGTGTATGAGGTTCTTGCTCTTCAAAACTAGGAGCTTCTCTATGAATTGGAAGTTTTATTGCTTCTTCTAATTTAGAATTATCTTCAATATCATCAATTGGTTCCCCTAGCACGTTAAACATTCTACCTAAAGTTGCATTTCCAACAGGAACTGAAATAGGCGCATGAGTATTTATGACTTTCATGCCTCTATAAACACCTTCAGTTGGTGCCATTGCAACGCAACGTGCAGTATCATCGCCAACATGTTGAGCAACTTCAAGAACTAATTTTCTATCTTCAAGTTCAACATATAATGCGGTTAAAATTGATGGTAAAACGCCATCAGGAAAGCGAACATCAATAATTGGTCCAACTGCTTGTACTAAAATACCATTACCACTTTCTTTTCTTGTAACATTTTTCATATTCTAACCTCACTTGTTCAAACTTCCAGCAACTACTTCAGTAATTTCTTGTGTAATTGCTGCTTGTCTTGCTTTGTTAAATTGAATTTTTAATTTATCAATAAGTTCACTTGCATTCTTATCTGCATTTTCCATAGCGTTTCTTCTACTAGCTTGTTCGCTTAAAAAACTTTCAAATAATTTTATATATATTGTCGAAACAACGAACTTTTTGGCAACTCTATGAGCAAAACTTGCAATATTTGGATCATAATCACCTGGATTTAATTTAGTTTTTTCGACAAGATCAAAAGTAATTGGTAATAAATCAAAGGATTTAACTTGAAAAGAAATAGCATTTTTATAATGTGTATAAATTAGCACTATCTTTTTAAATTTCTTCTCCTTAAACAATTTAAAGAGATACTTTTCTAGAATTCTAATTTTGCTAATTTCTAAGTTTTCCATGATATTTACAAATTTATCATGAATAATAAGATCTTTTTCGTTTTTCAAAAGGTTGTAGCCTGTTGTTCCAATAGGTAAGACTTCGTCTCCATTTTTATATAAATTAGTAAAAGTTTTTATAACATTGTAATTGTAAGAACCACAAAGTCCAAGGGACGAGGTAACAACAACATAAAGAATTTTTTCACTATTATGATTTTCATTTAAATAATATCCATCAACATTTTCACCTTTTGCAGCACTTAAAACATTGTTGGTAAGCTCTTGAATTGAATTAAAGTATAAATCTCGAGCGTGAAATTCTCTTTGAAGTTGCGAAAATTTAACACTAGAAACAAGTTTCATAGCGCTTGTAACTTTTTTAGTTGATTCAATTGTCTGAATTCTTCTTTTAACTTTGTTTAAATTTTGGGCCATTAATTAAGAACCTTTTTCTCTTCAATATAGCTTTCGATTACTTTTTTCATTTCAGCTTCTAATTCATCGCTTAAAATGTGTGTTTTATTGATTTCATTTATGATATTTTTATTAAATTTAGAAATATAAGAATATAAATCGTTTAAAAATGGCTTAACACCTACATCTTTTAATACATCTAAATATCCATATTTTGCAGCAAAAATTTCAATAACTTCTCTATCAACACTGTATGGAGCATATTGTTCTTGTTTTAAAACTTCTTCTAAAATATGTCCATGATTGATAATTTTTCTTGTACTTTCATCAATATCGCTTCCAAATTGAGCAAAAGATTTAAGTTCATGATAATTTGCAAGATCCATTTTGATTGAACTTGAGACTTTTTTCATAACTTTAAATTGCGCTGCACTACCAACACGGCTAACAGATAACCCAGTATCAATTGCTGGACGTTGGCCTGCATTGAATAAATCGGTAGTTAAGAAAATTTGACCATCTGTAATTGAAATAATATTTGTTGGAATATATGCACTGATGTCTCCAGCGAGTGTTTCAACAATTGGAAGAGCAGTTATTGAACCTCCACCATTCTTTTTATTTAATTTTGCACTTCTTTCAAGTAATCTTGAATGCAAGTAGAAAATATCACCTGGGTATGCTTCTCTTCCTGGGCTACGTTTCAAAAGTAAAGAAAGTGCACGATAACTGACTGCATGTTTACTCAAATCATCAAAAATTATAAGAACATCTTTACCTTCATACATCCAATATTCAGCCATTGTGGTTCCAGAATATGGAGCAATATATAATAAAGGAGCAATTTCACTAGCTGATGCATTAACTACAACTGTATAATCCATTGCGCCATAATTTTTTAATTTATCAACAATTGATGCAACGCTACTGTTTTTTTGGCCAATTGCGCAATAAACGCATATAACATTTTTGCCTTTTTGATTAATAATCGTATCAATTGCAATTGCAGTTTTTCCTGTTTGTCTATCACCGATTATTAATTCTCTTTGACCTTTTCCAATTGGAATAACAGCGTCAATGCACTTAATTCCTGTTTCTAATGGCTGATTAACTGATTCTCTTTGCATAATTGAAGGAGCTTTTCTTTCAATTGGCATAGTTTTTTCAAATTTTATCGCACCTAAGCCATCAATTGGTCGGCCTAAAGCATCGACAACTCTTCCTAAAAGGCCATCACCAACAGGAACTTCAACAACTTTTCCAGTTCTACGAACTGTGTCACCCTCTTTAATAGTATTTCCTTCGCCAAGCAAAACAGCACTAACACTGTCTTCTTCAAGATTCATTGCCATTCCAAAAACATCATTTGGAAATTCTAAAAGTTCTCCTAAAATGCATTTTCTTAAACCATAAATCACTGCAATGCCATCACCAACTGTAACAACAGTGCCGAGATCACTTGAAAATTCAGCTGTATTTTTAAATTCTTTAATTTGTTCTTTGATTAAAGAACTAATCTCATTTGGTTTAATTTCCATTTTGGTTTCCTCCTAGTTTTTTAAAGATTCTTTCAAATTCTGAAGTTTAGTTTTTAAACTAGCATCGTACACATTATCTTTTAGCGTCACAATAAAGCCACCGAGTATGGATGGATCGATAACTTCTTCAAGTTCTAATCTAACTCCTTCATTTTTTTCAATTGATTTAATGATTTTTTCTTTTTCTTCTTCACTCATCTCTTTTGATAAAATCAATTTTCCTTCTTGAATTTCTAAATAATCATCAAATCTATAAAGAGATTCTTTAAAAATCTTATATAAATAATGGGCTCTATTATTTTTAATAATAACTTTAACAAAAGATAAAATATCTGAATTCACTGAAGCCAAAATTTTGTCAATCATTGAATATTTTTTTGCTAGATCAATATTTACATCACAAAGAATTTCGCAAAATTCTGGGGAATTTTGAAAAATATTCTTTAAAATCTTCACTTCTTTTCTGAATTCTTCAGTTTTACTTTGTTCAATTGCAATTTCTAATAAAGCAATTGCATATCTATTAAATAATACTTCGTCGCCCATCTTTTTTACCTAATTTTTGTTCAAATCTTCAACAAAATTATCGACAATTTTTTTGTTGTCGAGACTGTTAACTTCTCTTTCAAGAATCTTGCTAGAAGCTTCAAAGGCAACATCAACAATTTGATCCTTAAGTTCTTTCATAGCTTTTTCTTTTTCTAATGAAATTTCATTCATGGTCTTTTCTTTTAGTTGACGTCTTTCATCATTTGCATCAGAAAGAATTTTATCTTTTGCAATTGTAGCTTCTTTTGTTGCATCATTGATAATTTTTGTAGCTTCAGCCTTTGCGTTTGCAAGATTAGAAATCATTTCTCTTCTCTTCTCTTCTGAAATTTGCCTATTTTCATGAGTAGTTTTGACTTCTTCTTCTAGCATTTCACTACGTTTTTCAAGAAATTTTTTGACTGGTTTATAAGCAAGAAAAATAACTGCTATTAAAAGCAACACAAAAGCTATTAATTGAACTAAAAAAGCCCAAATGTTAGGTAACAATTTTTCTTCAATGCCATTTCCAAGTTGATCACCTAATTGTGAACTATCACAAGAAGATAAAGAAATTAAAAGCGGAAGTAATAAGAATAGATATTTTATTTTTGTAATATCTCTCTTTTTCTTCATAATTTATCCAATAAATAACATTAATAATGCGACAAGAAGACTGTAAATAGCTGTTGTTTCAGTTAAAGCACAACCAAGAATCATTGCAGTTCTTAATTTTCCATACATATCTGGATTTCTACCCATAGATTCAACAGTTTTTGCACAGACTAAACCTTCACCAATACCTGAAGCAGCCATACCAATAGCCATCAAACCGATTCCAATATAAACCATTCCAGTTGTATCACTTGCAAGAATGTTTACTAAATTAATTAACATATCCATACCTTTTCCTCCTATGCTAATTTAGTTTCTATACCAATGTCTTCATCTTCAACTTGTTCGTTTTGAATAAAGACCATAGTTAACAATACAAATACAGTAGTTTGAATAAACCCTGAAAAAACATCAAAATATGCATGTAAAACAGGCGTAATTAATGGAGCAATAAACATTCCAGCAGGGCCTTGAGCTCCACTAACAACTCCACCCATTGCATTTGCCCAATAATTTCCAGGGAATAAACCACCAAAAATCATATTAGAGATACTTTCTAATGAAAAATATAAAATTGTCATAATGCAGTATCCACTTAAAGCATTTCCAAACATACGTAAAGTCATGGAAAGTAATGGAGCCCACATTGAAATTAAGTTAACAGGAACAAAAAATGGAATATAAGGTGGTAGCGGATCAGTAAATCTTTTAAAATATTTGCCTTTTTGCTCTTTTACAGCAGTAAAATGGATCAAAATAAATGTAACTAATGCTAAAGATAATGGGACACCGAGATAAGTCATTGGACTTGCAACACCGAGTAAACCGATGGTAAAAGCAAGAAAAACATACATGCAAAGTCCCATTACATATCCAGCAAAGCCTTTATTTCTTTCTCCCATAGTTCCGATTGTTAAATTATCAATGAATTCTACAAACCAGCAAGCAATTAAAACTAATCCTTTTTGCTTTTGAAGTGGATCTTTAATAGCTTTTTTGAATTTAAAGAAAATGCACAAACTTAAAATGAAAATTATAAGCATTGCAACCAAAGAATAAAAAATCTCTGGAACAAAAATTGCATCAAAATCAGTACTCCATACTTTATTTATATCTAAAAAAGTAAGAAAATTAGTCATTTTCTGCTCCTCTAATGATAAAAAGTAAGATACTTAAAATCATTGGCAACCCACTAATTAATAAAAGTGCGAATACCCATTTAGGTTTGTCAACACCAACATCACAAAAATAAATAAATAAAAAAGAAGCAACAACACCAAGTGCAATAAGCAAAAATTTTGATAAATTATATAGCATTTGTTGCATCAAAATAATATTTTTATTGGAATCATTAACTTCTACGACTTTTTTTGAAGCAAAAAGCATCAAAAGAAAATAAAATAATCCAAAAACAAACGAAATCGAAGTCACAACAACAGGGAAAAATGAAAATGGACCATTTCCAATAAAACCTAAAAATGAGAGCCCAATTGCAAGTGCTGCAATCAAACAATATATTAAAATAATACCTTTATCAGTCTTAAAAATATTTTTCATTCTTTAATCCTTTGTCATCGATACAACCAATCTATTGAATGGAATATTTATGTCATTTTTCCTGAACTCTAATAAAATTTTCTCATTCAAAGAAAATAAAATATCCCAATACATCAAATTCGGTACATAGCATCTAAGTGATAAATTCAAACTTGAATCATTAAATGCAGTTAAAAAAACCACAGGATTTGGCTCTTCTAAAATTCTATTATCATTTTTTACAATATTTAAAATAACATTTTTCGCTTTATCGATATTTGTTGAATAATCAACGCCAATATTTAGAGTAATCCTTCTTAATGGATTTTTAGAGTAATTTTTAACTACTGAACCAGTAATATTTTTATTTGGAACAGTAATAATTTGTTTATCAACAGTTTCTAAAGCTGTAACTAAAAATTTTACATCGATTACAGTTCCTTCTGCTTCGCCATTATTCAGATCAATATAATCTCCAACAACAAATGGCTTGTTTGCAAGAATTATTACTCCGCTTGCAAAATTTGAAATAACATCTTGTAAAGAAAGTCCGACTGCTAAAATTGCACTTGAAAAAATTTGTGCAACACCAGTTAAATCGACTTTTAGTATCAATAAAAAGATTATGACTATTGCAATATTTGCAATAACTTTAACAAGGCTTAATAAAAAAGTTTTTATTGTTCTATCTTTAATCAATTTTTTATCAATTTTGAATAATTTTCTCAAAATTGCTAAAAATAAACGAGTTAACAATAATCCGAGAATCAAAAATGCAATAGCAGCCAAAAAATTTACGATATATGGTTGTTGCTCTGTTGAGCCAAACCAGAATTCCCGTAAATTAGCGAGGGAATTTTTTAAAGAATTCCAGATGTCGCTCCAAAAAGTTGGCCAATTTGAATCGGATAAAATCATACTAAAATTATAGTTTAAATTGACGGAAATTTAAATATGAAAGGAAAGTAAAATGCTAAAATAATTTTTAATAAAAGTATGAAATAACAACTACAAAAAAGTTAAAAAATAATCAAAAAAGAGTGTTTTTTATCAAAATATTGTAGAAAACACTCTTATTTTTTAAAGTTTTTTCAATGATTTAGCTTTAATTT
>JAQXNS010000092.1 GCA_029098125.1 bacterium | reverse complement strand
ATGGTCAAATCGTGACGATGCAAAAGAAACATTGAAAATATTAAAAGAAGAAAATCCAGATGCATATTTAATTGCTAATCCAATTTATAAAAACTCTTTTTATGGAATTTACAACGATTCTGAAATGACATACTTTCCACTTGGTGAATTAGGTTATCCAGAGTTAATTGAAGAACTTAAAAAAGCTAAAAAATATATCTTTTTTGAGTATTTTATCATCGAGAGGGGAGAATTTTTCGATAATATTTACGATATCTTGAAGCAAAAGGCTGCTGAAGGACTTGAGGTTCGAATGATTTATGATGATTTTGGAAGTAATTCAAAAGTAAATTCATTATTTTTTGTCGAAGCTAGAAAATACGGAATTAAATGTTTCCCTTTTAATAGAATGAGACCAGCTTTAGATATTAGACAAAATTCAAGAAATCATAGAAAAATATGCATTATTGATGGTGTTGTTGGTTTTACTGGTGGTTGTAACATCGCTGATGAGTATATCAACTTAGTTAATCGTTTTGGAAAATGGAAGGATAATATTTTAAGAATTAAAGGTAGAGCGGTTAATGGTTTTGTAAATACTTTTATCAGTGATTGGAATGTATTTTTTAGAGAAACTGAAAAAATCGAGAATAGAGAAAATTATTTATTTGAATCTAATATTTTATTAAGAAATGATGTGAATATTAAACCTGATGGATATATCCAACCTTTTGGTGAATTACCATTTGATAGTGAAACGCCTTGCAGAGACACATATTTGAACATAATTTTAAAAGCTAAAAAATATGTATATATTTCAACACCATATTTAATACCAGATAATGAAATACTTACTGCACTTGAATGTGCTGCAAAATCTGGTGTTGATGTTAGAATTATTACACCAGGAACGCCAGATAAAAAGATTGTTTATAGCGCAACAAGAAGTTATTATGCAAGGCTAATAGTTTCTGGAGTAAAAATTTATGAATACGTACCAGGCTTCAATCACGAGAAAGTTATAGTTGCTGATGATAATTTAGCAATGACTGGAACATGTAATTTAGATTTTAGAAGTATGTATTTGCATTTAGAAAATTCTGTTTTTATTGCAAACGCGAATTCGATTGTTTCGATTAAAGATGATTTAGAGGATATGATCAAAGATAGTAAAAAAGTCGATGAATCAAAATATCTAAATGTTAAATTTTTTAAAAAGTTATGGCGGTCAATCTTAAGAATTATCGCTCCTTTATTGTGAGGTGACTTTATGGAAAACAAAATTGAGATAAAGTGTGAAAACATTTCAAAAGTTTATGGAAATGACAAAGATGGAAATAGCAAAGTCATAGCTCTTCAAAATGTCAATTTTTCAATCAAAAAAGGTGAATTTGTCTTTATTTTAGGGCCAAGCGGTGCAGGAAAATCTACATTACTTAATATTTTAGGTGGAATGGATTCGGCTACAGATGGGAAATATTATTTAAATGACAAAGATGTCACTGCAATGAAATATAAAGAATTATCTAATTTTAGGAAAACAGATATTGGTTTTGTTTTCCAATTTTATAACTTAGTTCCAACATTAACTGCATATGAAAATGTATATCTTGCTAGTTCGTTAGTTGATAAACATTTTGATTCTATGAAAATGCTTGAACTTGTTGGTTTAAAAAATAGAGGTAAAAATTTCCCTTCTCAACTAAGCGGTGGCGAACAGCAAAGAGTCGCGATTGCTAGGGCTCTTGTAAAAAATCCAACAATATTACTTTGCGACGAACCAACTGGTGCACTTGATTCCAAAACTGGTGCACAAATTATGAAATTATTGTACACAGTGAATAGAGAACAAGAAAAAACAGTCATTGTTGTTACTCATAATCGTGCTTTAACAGTAATTGGAGATAGAATTATTGAAGTTCAGGACGGCCAAGTTGTTAAAAATACCGAGATTAAAAATCCAAAATCTGTAGAGGAAATTGTCTGGTAATGAGATTATTCAAACTTTTATTAAGGAAATGCTTTCGTGAAATATTGAGAAATATAAAACAATATATCTCAATTATTTTTATTATTGCAATTTCTGTTACACTTTACACTGGATTAGACGCCAATGCTTTAGGATTAAAAAATCGTGTAGAAGATGTGTATGTAAAAGGAAACATAGCAGATGAATGGGTTACTCTTAATCCGCAGTTCGGTGAATACGAAAAGATGGATGAAGATTATGAGCAGATTAAAAAGGCCAGCGGTGATAATTCGACAATTGAAAAAAGATTTTACATGCAATCAACAATTAACTCAACCACATTGAATGGATTAATATCAGATTCAATTCCAAAAGTTAATGCACCATACAATACTAAAAGAGGTGAATACTCAAACAATGATTTCTTTTTTGTTGACTATGCTTTTAAGGCAAAATATGAAGAGTATACAGGGACAACACTTTCTCTTAATACTTCTTTGCCTGTTTCTTTTGATACAACACTTATCTGTGTTGCTTTAAAAAAGGTAGCTTCAAATGAAGAGTTGATCAAAACTAAATTGAAAGAAGCTGTGGATAAAAATGTAACAAATGATTATTTAAAAGAATCTTTATATACATATATTGATGAAAATATCGCAGATTTGCAGGGTTTTTTAATTGAAAGAATTGATAATTTTAATACAAATGTTCCATCCATAATTTTAGATTTTACAATTAATGGCTTCATGTCTCATCCTGAAAATGTTGAAAATGGAGAGTTTTCAACAGGTAATTATTTATTGTCTTCTCGTCTATTATTAAATTCAATTATTAATAAAGTTGGTTCTTATATCAATAGCGATAGCATAATTGAAGCCCTAAATTCACTTAAAGAAGACGCGAATGCTGTTACTTCAAGAATAATTGACTACTTACTTTCATATTTTGATGATCCATCCACAAAAGTAGCATTTGATGCATATGTACAATTTGAGATTGGAGAAATGGAAGATACAATTAATGGACGTCAAGATCCATCAATTGAAGATTTTGTTTCGCATTTGTACAATCAATTTATTGTTAAACTCGATGATAATGTAACAGAAAATGAATTCGAAGCTAAACTTCAAACATATTTTGAAGCTAAAGGCGCTGATAATAATTTGATTGCTGTTTTATCAAAAGAATCATATCCATCAATTGCAACAATCGAAAACGAGAAAAATCAAGCTACTGCTTTAACCTATTGTTTTCCAATAATTTTCTTTGTTGTTGCAATATTGATTGTTTTAACAACAATTTCTCAGCTTGTTTTAAGAGAAAGAACACAAATCGGCACCTTAAAGGCTTTGGGTGTAAAAAAAGGGATTATTCTTTTTTATTACATTGCTGAAATGTGTCTTGTTGGCTTAATTGGAACAATTTTAGGTTTTATTATTGGACCTTTATTAATCCCTAATATTTTGAACATAAAATATAATATTTTATATAGCATCCCTTCGCTAAGTTATACTTTCCCATGGATAAGTTCCTTAGTTTTGTTAGTTTCAGTTGTAGGTTTAATTGCATTATTATCCTATTTATTATTAAGAAAGGAAATTTGTAATTCTGCAAGCGAGTCCATGAGATCTCAAACTCCTCAATTAAAGTTGAAAACTTTCTCTAAACTTAAGCTTTCAACATCAATGATGATTGCTTTAAGAAACATTCGTGTCCATCTTTTAAAATCAATAATGGTTTTGATTGGTGTTATGGGTTGCACAGGTTTATTAATATGCGGATTTGGAATAGATGATGTTATAGTTGTTGGCAGAGATAACGATTTATATAATTTTTATGTTTCTGATCTTTCAGCCAGTGTTAATTTAGGAACGCCATATGGTAAAGTTCATGAAGAATATGATACATATGAGTTTGTAAATAATGTAGAAGAATATGCAATTAGCACAATTAATGTTACCTATTCAAATAATTCAATTAATTGCCCTCTTTACTATTTTTCAATGCAAAGTGATTTTTTTGGCTATGATGACGAGTTAAAAGATGGCCATTGGAACAAAGAAGGAATAGGTTTAAGTCAAGCAAGAGCTGAAGATTTAGGCGTAAAAGAAGGAGATGAGGTAATATTAACCATCAATGGTGAAAACAAATCATATAAAGTTGAGTCAATATTTTATGTTTTTGCAACTGCTGGTATTTATATTTATAGAGAAACTATACCTGATTTAATAGCTTCTCCTACGCATATCTGGGTAGATGTCAAAGATGGATATGATTTAAATGAATGTAAGGAATTTATTAACAATAATTCAAAATATACCCATAGTTGTAGAACAATTGATGATAATATGAAAAAAATCGAAGGCTATATGTCTAGTATTAAAACTATGACAAATACAGTAAAGGTTTTTGCTATTTTACTTGCAATTGTTGTTTTATTGAATCTAGGAATTTTGAATTTTAATGAAAGAATTAGAGAAATCGCAACGTTAAAAGTTATTGGATTTAATAGAATAAGTATCGCTAAATCACTTATTTATGAAATGATGATACTAGTTTTAATTGGTTCATTATTGGGTTTAACTATTGGTTTACCGTTTGAAATAATGGTATTAAGTACGAACGAAACCGCAATTGCTAGTTGGAATTATTATGTAAGTGGTTTGACCTATTTTATATCTATCATAATTTCGTTAGTTACTGCTTTATTTGTTACAACAGGATTATCTTTAAAAATTAAGCACGTTTCAATGACTGAATCATTGAAGAGTGTAGAATAAAAAAACGCACTTCATAAGGGGGAAAATAAGTGCGTTTTGTGTGTAGATATACTACATATATTAAACGTAATTGACACGTTTAATCCTATTTTATGTCTTGAGACTTAGATAATTAAATCATGTAAGCGCATTAAATACAAGACAAATATCAGAAATTGATAAGGTGTTATGAGGGGGAACAAAAAATGTGAACTTATCAATCCTGATATATAATAAATACGAAGTAATTATTTAAATTATTGGAAAAATTTATAATTATTGAATTTTATTTTTTGCTTCCCATTTCTTTCTTTCAGCGTTGTTTAGAATTTTCTTTCTCATTCTAAATGCGTTAGGTGTAATTTCAACTAGCTCATCACTATTAATGTAGTCCAAACATGATTCAAGAGTAAGTTTTCTTGGTGATTTCAAAACAACGGTTTGATCTTTGTTTGCACTTCTTTGGTTAGTTAAATTTTTAGTTTGGCAAACATTGACACTAAGATCGATATCGTATTTATTTTCACCTACAATCATGCCTTCATAAATTGCAGTACCTGGTTCAATGAACATAACACCTCTATCTTCAACGTGTTGAAGTGCATAAGGTGTTGCTTGTCCAGTTTCAGTAGCAACGAGGACACCAATTGATCTTTCACCAATTTTTCCAGTTGCCAGTGGCCTATATTCTCTAAAAGTATGAGCAATAATTCCATAACCTTTTGTTAGAGTAAGGAAATTTGTAACAAAGCCAATTAATCCTCTTGATGGAATGATGTAATTGATTTTTGTATTTGTATCGCCAGCATCCATATCAAGTAATTCAGCATCTCTACTACCAAGTGATGTCATGATATCTCCGACAAAGTCATTTGGTACTTCGACACTTAAATCTTCGTATGGTTCGCATTTTTCC
>JAQXNS010000091.1 GCA_029098125.1 bacterium | reverse complement strand
TAAAAATTATTAGAGGTTTTTATGATTGTGATTTAATTAAAGCAAATTATAATTTAGTGAGATAGACATTTTTTTAAAAACGTGTTGTTTAGAAGAGTTTTTCATAATGATATTCTTTATTTGTCGATGGACAAGGAGGATAAAAAATGGAAAATTTAGATAAAGTTTATGCAAAGCGTATCGCGGAAGAATACGCACCAAAAACAACTACAAAGGTGGTTCAACTAAAGAAACTAGACCAAAAAGTCAAAAGACCTGCTAATATTTTTACTTTTACATTTGGAACAATCTCTGCATTAATTGCAGGAGCAGGAATGAGCATGATAATGACAGATTTCGGTTTTAGTGGTACAACTGGAATAGTCATAGGAATAATTCTTGGAGTAATAGGCTTTATTGGATGTGGTGTTAATTATTTTGCTTATTTAAAAATATTAAAGTCTAGAAAAGAAAAACACGCATTTGAGATTACAGAATTAGCAAAAGAAATTTCAGAAGAATAGAAAGAAGGTGCATCAAACATGAATAAAAATGAAAATAAATATTTTAATACTGCTAAAAAAATGAATGATGCACTAATTAGGCTTTTAGAAACTAAAGATTATGAATATATCTCAATCAAAGAAATATGTAGAATCGCTAGTGTAAATAGATCAACTTTCTATTTACATTATGAAAATATGAATGATTTATTAGAAGAAACTATAAGATCATTAAACTCATCATTTAACTCGCATTTTAAGTCAAAAGAAAATGAAAACACTATAATTTCAAAAGATAGTTTAGAGGATTTACTATTAATTAATGATGAAAATTTAATTCCATATTTAAATTTTATAAAAGAAAACAAGAATATTTATAAAGTGCTAAAGAATCATCCAGAGCTATTTAATGCAAACAAAACCTACGAGGAAATGTTTAGAAAAATATTTGTACCGATTATGAAAAGATTTGGATTAGATGAAAAATGGCATAAATATTTAATGGATTTCTATATTTCTGGACTTACTTCTATAATACTAGATTGGGTATATGATGATTGTAAAATCCCTGTTCAAGAAGTTTCTGATTTTATTAAAGGTTTAATAGTTAAAAAGTGATTAAAATATTTTTTAAAAAACTAAAAAAAGATTATAACAAGAAAACAGTTATATTTTCATTTTTATCAGTAATAGCTACTATATGTTTTACTGTTTATAATGGAATATTAGGTTTTTCATTTGGCTCAATTTGGCATATCTCTATATTTGCTTATTATGTTTTTTTACTCCTTATTAAAGGAATACTTGTTTTTGGAGTTACAAATAAAAAAGCAAAATCTAATCAATTAAGAATAGTCTATACAACATTTATAATGCTTATCGTTATGACAATTGCTATGATAGCTCCTGCTTTTTTATTACTTTTAGATAAAAGAACATATAATTTAGGTTTAATTCCTTCAATTGCTTCAGCAGCATATACAACTTACAGTATTGTAGTGTCTATTCTTAATATGAAAAAAGCAAAAAGTGCCCCTAGTCCGATAATAAAACAAATTAGTTTAGTTAACATTGTAAATGCTTTAATGTCAATACTTGTTCTTCAAAATACCTTGATTCTTGCAAACGGTGGATATACAGATGATCTAAAAAAGCTTTCTATTGCATCAAGCGTAGGAATTATTGTTTTAATAATTATTATTGAAATACACCAATTCATCATGGTGATAACAAAACAAGGTGCTTTTAAAAAACGATAGGTGTTTACGTTTTGTTTTAAAATGGTTCATCTTTGCCAACTTTGTTTGATTAGAATCCTACAAAATATTGCAGAATTTTTCTTTTAAAAATCATAAAAGCAACATCCAGTGCATAACATTTTGCAAATACGCACTATAATTATTGGCGAAAAATTGCAATTACGCATAGTACATTTAAAAAAATCCTTAATAGGTTTCATCTAATGATTTCTATCAATTTAAGTTTTTTGTGCTTAAAATAGATGATGACTCAGATAATATCCATTATCATCATTATGCTACTGGACAGTTTTTCAATTTTTGTAAAAGTGTCCAATAGAAATGGACAGAATTATTGTTTTTTTAAAAGTGTATAGTATAATATAAACAAATAAACATTGAGGTGGCTTTATGATTATTAGAGAAAAATACTTAAAAGCTATTAGAGGTTTTTACGATAGTGATTTGATTAAAGTAATAACAGGTATCAGAAGATGTGGGAAATCTGTTATTTTAGAATCAATAATAAATGAAATAAAAGAAAAAACGGATAATATTATTTATCTTAATTTTGAAAAGACAACTGACTTTGCAAAAGCTAGTAGTGCTAAAGAGTTAGTTGATTATGTAAAGAAAAATAGAAAAGATGGGAAATGTTATTGTTTCTTTGATGAAATTCAAGAAATTGATGATTGGCAAGTTGCAGTAAAAGATTTAAGGCTAGATAATTGTTCTGTTTTTGTCACTGGGTCGAACTCTAAATTATTATCAAGTGAATTTTTAACATTGCTTAGTGGACGTTTCGTTTCATTTAGGATTAGACCATTTGTTTATAAGGAAATAAAAGAATATTCAAAAGAATTAGGTATTAATGTTAGTGTTACTGACTACTTAATTTGGGGTGGATTCCCAGGAAGATTTAATAATATAACTATAGAAGGTACTAAAGCATACTTATCTGATCTAGAAAGTACAATTGTTGTTAATGATTTAATTAAAAGATACAAGATCAGAAAAGAAGTGCCTTTTAAGAAAATAGTAAATTACATTTTGTGCAGTAATTCTAGGATTTTTTCTATTAGATCAATTCATAGGTTTATGAAAAATGATTTTCCTGAATTATCAATAATGACAGTTACAAAATTTATAGAATATTTAAAGGAAGCTTATATTATTGATGAAATTCCACAGTATTCAACAAAAACAAAAAGTGAACTTCAATATTATGGAAAAATCTATAATTCAGACGTATGTTTCAATTCCTTAAGGGCAAATAACAATAGATATGACCTAGATCACAATTTAGAAAATGTTGTTTACAATGAACTTTTGTATATGGGATATGAATTAAAAGTATTCAATAATAAAGGAAAAGAAATTGATTTTATAGCAGCAAAAAACGGAAAAACTTATTTAATTCAAGTTGCCTATAGTGTTGTTGATGAAAAAGCATACAATAGGGATTTTGGTGCATTTGCTGATTTAGATAATGGTAATCAAAAAATATTAATAACTAACGATGTCCTTGATTATTCAACATCAACAGTTAGACACATAAAATTAGAAGATTTCTTAATGATGGAAGAGCTATAAATTGATGCAAGAGTTATTCTTATTGATGAATGTGTAGCTAACGAAGATGAAACAATAACCTTTAAATTTAAGAATGGATATGAAATTATTAAAAAATTGAAAATCAGTCACAAGGGCTGGTTTTTATGATGCTACTGCGTATGCAAATCAATGGTCTTAATGTGAAATATTGAAAAATTAATTGATGATGCATGTTTACGTATATTACCTAAAGAAAATTTAAAAATTAATTCACGAAAATTAGGTAGATTAATGAAATTAATAAGTAAAAATAATATTTGTATAATTCCCTTATCATTAATAATGGATGTAGATAGAAATACAATAATAAAATAAAAAAAGTAAAAGACTCACACCATTAGAATTTTTCATGGCTTTTGTATAAAGCTTGATTCGTTTATAGATAGAGTTATAAATTTCAAAAAATGCATAATTTGCATTGACAATTGCAAAAATGCAATTTATAATTGAGTTGTAGTTAACTTGAAAGGAAAATTATTTATATGAATTGGAAAGAAAAAGTGATTGATTTAATGACTACTAAAAATATCACTCAAAAGGATTTATCAAGGTTAAGCGGAATTACTGAAACATCAATATCAAGATACCTAAACGGGAACCAAAGACCTAGAATTGATGTCTTATTAAACTTTGCTAAAGCTCTAGAAGTTAACGTTGAGTATTTATTAGAAGAAGAAAGATCTACTCAAGAATCTAGCTTCACTGCTATTGCGACAGCTATTGCAAGAAATGGAAGCAATTTAACTCTAGAGGAGCAAAACAAATTAATTGCATTAATTCTTGGAAAGGGAAAAAGTGGCGGTAACTAAAGAAGATTATAGAACTATAGATAAACTTGCTATCGATATCTATGTAGATTATGGTATTACTTCTTTTCCGTTAGACATTTATGGTTTAGCTAAAAAAATGGGTGTAAAATTAATCAAATATTCATCATTTGATGATGATCAAAGAAAACTTTTGTTAAAAAAGTCTAATGATGGTTTTTTTGTAGATTCACCAAATGGTCCTCTGATTTTCTATAATGATCGTATAGAATATAATGGGAAAATTAATTTAACTATAGCTCACGAATTAAAACACTTTATTTGTAAGGATGAAAAAGAAGATGAAGATAGCGAAAAACTTGCTGATCATTTTGGAAGATTTCTATTATGTCCAACTCCATATCTGATTTATTCTGGTATTGATGATATTTATGAAATAATGGATATGTTTGGTTTAACTTATAGTGCAGCAATAAATGCACTTAATGCGACTTTACATAGAAAACGTTATTACGGAAATAAAATATTTGATTATGAACAAGTATTAGTAGACTTGTTTATATAAAAAACGCCCATCAAAGATGAGCGTTCATCACGATATGTTATAATCGCGACCTAAGCAATTGTGATCATAACATAAAATGATGATTTTGTCAATTGTTAAAGGGAAGAGCCCTTAGAAAGGAGATGAAATCGTTATGACAAAATCACAATTAGAATTTCTTCTTTATGGTGGTTTATGGTAAAGAAGAATAATCTTAAAAAATTAATAAACCTAAATTTTATTGATTTAACAAATCAGACTTATTTAATTGGTAAATATGATTTGCCTTATGTTATATGTTCTGATGATGTAAATCCAAATTATCTTGCTTTATATTCAGAAACTAATAATTATTTTAAAACTGAAAATACCTGTGTTTGTTTTTATCAATATGATAATAAATTCGATGGTATTAAAGGCATTTATAATGCTATCTATTATAATGATGAAAAATTATTAGCAAAATATAAAGATAGATTTAAAGGTGTAAAATATGCTATTGCACCTGATTATTCACAATGTGGAGATATTCCTAGATTTGAAAATATTTATCGTTTAGCGAAATCTAGAATAGTAGCAAATTGGTTGTTATTGGAATGTGATATTCTTGTTATTCCAAATGTAACATACGCTAATGAAAACTATTTTGATGTTATGCTTGATGGTATGGAAAACACTGAGGTCGTAGCTTTTAGTGCAAAAGGATTGTTAAGAGAAACATCTGAAAAAGAATTGCTATTAAAGGCGATTCAATATACGGTAGATAATTTAAAATATTTGAAGAAAATTATTGTCTATAGTGTTTCCACGAGTGATGAAAAAGTAATGTCGCTATTTGAATACGCATTATCTAAGGGAATTAAAATTATCATTCCAAATAATATTTTAAAAGAAAGAAATATTATTAATAAAAAGGTGGTGGTATCAAATGGGAAAGACTAGTAAAAGTGGACTAGGAGTTGGAACAGGTAGTTCACCACAAGGGAGTTTATCTCAGGGAAATGTTGATTCTAAAGTAAAAGAATTAACTAAACAGCATATGATTGAGCAACTTACAAAAGCAGGAGTTAAATTCAATCAAGATGATGTATTATTTGTAACTAAAGATAAAACTGATCAACTTGTTTGGTTAGAAAATGGAAATAAAGATGTAGGATTGACGCATATTAAAGAAAGACATTTTTCTGATTTTATAGAAAAACACGGGATTAAGAAAGATAATATTGTTGAACATTTAAGGTTTGTAATTACTACCGGAAAAATAGAATATTCTAAGACAACAATTAGAAATGGCAGGCTTGGATACGAACGACTATATAATAAAAATGGACAATACTACTTATTATCTGCGATTGGAACAAATGGGTTTTTAGTTACTGCATATCCAGTAAGTCAAAAAACTGCAAACGCTTTGATTAGGAGGAATAAAAATGGGTAAAGAAATAGTTAGAATTCAATTGGATTTTCTTCAAGGGCCAATCTGGATTAGTGATGTAGAAACTGGTCAACCAATGACAGGTATAGATATCATTGATAATGATGAAAAATTGCGAAAAATTAATTATGAAATTTCAACTCTTTATAGTAGTTATTATGAATTTGATTCTCATGAGCAAGCATGTTGGTTTAACGAAGAACAAGAAAAGAAAGACAAATCCAAAATGTTATCATTGTTAAAGCAATTGCATGATAGGTTAAATGAGCTTAATGATGGCTCATTTATTGTTGAAGATTATGAAACTGAGAGATTGGAAAAATTATAAAATTTATGAACGAATTGGATTGTGTAAAATTAATTAAACCTTTTAAAGAGTTAAAAGTAGGAACAAAAGGGTGTATTGTAGTGAAATATACTGAAAATGATTTTGAAGTAGAGTTTTTCGATGAAAATGATGAAACAATAGATGTTTATACAATTAAAGAAATAAAAAATATCATTAAACCAATTCTTAATAAATATGGAATAAATGATATTTATCTTTTTGGATCATATGCAAGAGGTGAAGCAAAAACTTCGAGTGACATTGATATTTATTGCAATAAGGGCAATATTCGAACATTTATTGATCAAGGACTGCTTGAAGATGAATTAGAAAAAGCTTTAAACAAAAAAGTAGATATTATATTTGATTCATCTTATATTGATGAATATTTTAAAAAGCAAATAATGGAAGATCTGATTAAGTTATGTTAGGGGTTAGAGATAAAAGCATATTATTACAAATTATTAACAATTACAGTCATACTTTATAGCAATTAAAACACAAAAAAGTGTTATAATTTTAAAAAAATTTTGAAATTGTAACACTTTTTTTAATTTTATGGCATACTATATGTGAGGTAAATGTCTATGCTAATTAAAAGAAATCAATATTTAGAAAACATTAGAAGATTTTACGAATCTAATTTAATTAAAGTTTTAACTGGTGTTAGAAGATGTGGTAAAAGTGTTTTATTAAATCAAATTAAAGAAGAGTTAATAAAAGAAAAAGGAATAAAAGAAGATCACATTATATCCATTAATTTTGAAGATATTAAATTTTCTAAAATTAAAGATTATAAAAAATTAAATGATTATATCTTGAAGCAAATTGTTGATGATAATAAATATTATATTTTTTTAGATGAAATTCAGCACGTTAAGCAGTTTGAAAAAGTACTAGCATCACTAAAAGCAACAAAAAATGTATCAATTTTTGTTACTGGTAGTAATTCAAAGTTGTTATCAGGTAGACTAGCAAGTTTACTTGTTGGTAGATGTAAAGAATTTAAAATAATGCCTTTTACTTATAGTGAATTTATTAAATACTATGAAGAAAATGGATTAGAACTACCAAAAAAGCCATTACAAAACTTTATTAGATTTGGTGGTATGCCACAAAGAATGGATTATTATTTAGAAGAAGATATCAAAGAATATTTAAAATCAATTTATTATGGAATTATCGATAAAGATATTTGCAACACAAAAGCTAAGATAAATAAAGAGACATTTATTACAATATCTAAATATATTATCAATAATTCTTCTAAAGAATTTTCTGCATCAAGTATTGTTGAATATTATAATCAAAATAATCCAGACACAATTTATGGTGAAAATGTTTATAGATATTTAGAGAAATTAGAACAAGCTTGTTTAATAAATAGAGTTAAACGATATGATATAGCGACTAAAAGAACTTTAAAAAATATTGAAAAGCAATTCGCTGTTGATAATGGATTCTTACTTGCTTGCAATGATTCTAATAAAATATTTGTAGCTCATGCTTTAGAAAATCTTGTCTATAATGAATTAATATATAGAGGATATGACGTTAAGATTGGAAAAACATACAAAGGTGAAATCGATTTTGTTGCTATGAAAGATGGTAAGAAATGTTTTATCCAAGTAGCATATTTGCTTTCAAGTGATGATGTTATTGAAAGAGAATTTGGTGCTTTTGATTGTGTACGTGATCCATCGCCAAAGTATGTCTTTAGTATGGATGAATTTGATATGTCAAAGGATGGAATAACTCATTTTAACATTGAAGATTGGCTTTTAAACAAGGTTGATGTTGCATTATCGTAAGTGTTGCAAAATTTAAGCAAATATTTAAAAAACCCTGCAGAACTCAACTATTTTTCGTAAGTTAACTGAAAAATGTTGCTGAAAAAAACCACTTGTTTCCTAGATTTTTTGTTATAAAAATATGTATTTCTAGCGATTATAGAGTTTTGACAAGTAGTATCTAGAGTCGAATTTGAAACAATAGAATTTTCAAAAATAAACTAAGCACATATGTAGATTTTTGGTCTAAAAACATTGTATTCGTTAAGTCAGAAAAATTTTTTTTACAGTCTTTATAAATGTATTTCTTATTTCAGTTTTTATATTTTCAATTTATCTTAAAATTCATAGAACCAGAATAAGTACAAGACTTTTTTGTGTCACTAAGTTAATAAATTCGCTAATGTTTAACTTATGTTTTTTAGTGTAGTTCTCATTCAAAAACTTAACATAAATTTTTTAGATCGTCTTAATTTTAGTTGAAAATAGTTCTAAGTATGCAACTAATTTCTTTTTCATGGTGGTTTATCCTATTTTCAGTAACTCCATCTAGAGGATAAACCACCACGTCTAAAGTTCTAGATGAAGTTACTGAAAATACTTTGACGTGGTATGACTATTATATCATGTTTAGTGAGAAAAGTACGTATATAATAGCAACTCTTTTCAGTTAATCGATGGTATTTAATTGACATTAAATAAAAACACATATAACACTTGATGAAGTTTTAGTTAGAAAATTATGTTCAATTATCATAAAAATACAAAAATTAACCCTAAATTCCATGAGTGATATTTTGATTAGAATATAAATCTAAATCGAAAAAAATGTAGAATTCTACAAAAAAAGAGAATTGAATTGATAGAAAGAAATGTATATTTAAATAAATTAATAGCTAAAAAATATTACATGCAAGTATATAATGACATAACTAATCTAGAAACTAGAACTAGAGAACTAAGACCTTTTATAGCTCTTAATGATTCAGTTTTAAATATTCTCGTTGTTAATAAGCCTCTTGAAGAAACCATGGATAAAAATGGTTTTATTATAATTGGTATAGCTGATTTTTTACTTAGATTTATTAAGTAAATTAGTCGCATATTTATCTTTTGAAGGGGGTTTTTATAAAGCCAAATAAATTATAATTTTTTTCAAAAACCCTGCAGAACCCCAATATTTTTGAAAAAAAGTACCCCATTTCCTAGTTTCTAGGAAGTGGGGTACTTAGCATTTCTGACTGCGTTTTAGGCAATTATATTATTTATATTTATAGAATCCTTCTCCAGAACTTCTACCTAATTTACCTGCATCAATTTTTTCTTTTAACATTTTTTTAATGTTTTTGAAGCCATATGGTAACATCATTTTCTTAAGAAGTGGTGAAATTAATCCTGGAACTTTTTGATATTTTTCGACGATATTGTAAGCTGTTGTTAAACCAACGACGTCGATAATTTCAAATGGTCCTCTTGGAGAGCCTGTACCTAATTTCCAAGCTTTATCAACACTTTCTGGATCAGATACACCATTTGCAACAAGATCCATACCACATAATAGGAATGGAACTAATAATGAGTTTAAGAGATATCCGCTCTTTTCTTTTAATACTGGGACTGGAATCATACCGATTTCAACACCAAATTTCATAACTTCATCAAAAATCTTTGGGTCTGTCTTATCTTGAGCCATGACTTCAACAAGATTTTGTTTCCAAATGTGGTTTGCAAAGTGAAGTGAGCAATATTTTTCTGCTTTTCCAGTATATGGTGCAAATGTAGATGGTAATAATGTTGATGAGTTTGTGACAAGAATTGTCTTTTCTTCCATAAGTGGTGCAAGTTTTTTATAGAAAGCAATTTTTTCTTCTGTAATTTCTGCCATTGATTCAATGATAATGTCAGCATCTTTACAAGCTTTTGCTAAATCTAATTCTAACTTGATATTCTTATGAGCAGCTTCGGCTTTTCTCATACATTCTTCAGCATCAAATGAATCAATAGAAGCAAGACCTTTACACCAATTTGCTGGAGATTTTCCCTCTGGTGTGTTCATTAATTCAATTGCTTCTTTATAATCTTTTTCTAGTTGATCTAATTTTGGTTGAGTTCTGCCAATTGAACCTTCACTACGTAACCAAATTGTTACTTCTTTGCCACAATATGCAGCTTGGTAAGCGATTTGACTACCTAATACGCCGCCGCCTGCAACGACAACTTTCTTAAATTCCATAAATATCCTCCTGAATTTATAATCATGAATATTATAAAATCTATTAATATAGATTTTCAATTAATAAAATAATAATAAAAATAATAGAACTAATAAAAATGATGGAAAATTCTCTTTTTACTGCCTTTTTTGAAGGTTTTTTGATTATTTTATTTTTCTTGACACTGACGAGACTCGAGTAAAGAAATATGAAAAAACCTATCATAAAGAAAATTTAAAAGAAGAAATAATCAAAGCAACTATAGAAATAATAGTAAATGAAGAGGTTGAATCGGTCTTAATGAGAGCACTTGCTACTCTTGTAATATTTTATACGGTGCAATAGTCACTGTTACAACTATTCGAAATTTTCGAATACTTCAGTTTATAAACTTTTCGTTAAAACATCTGATCAATGCATATTCATCTTTTAATATATTTTTAGTCCATAGATTATAATCAATCACAAAAAAGAAATACTTTGTATCTGTTATCTCATGATTTTTTAGGCATATTCTTAATAAAAATGGTTATTTAAGCAAGAAAATAAGCAAGATTTAAGCAAGATAAATTAAAAAAAAGAAGATGAAACTTCAACACGTAGCAAAGAAAGAGAAACTGGAACTATCCTTCATAAAACGATTGATGTTTTCAAAAAATGAAAGGGTGTTTACATTTTTTATTAAAATGTTTCATTTTTGCCAAACAGAATTCAGAAATATAATTTTTAAAACGTATTATTTTAAAATTTATACATTTGGGGGCAAATGTAATATAATGTGTAAGGGTGATAATATGTTCAATCAAAAAAATTACATTAATAATTACATTAAAAATAGTTATAAGTCTATCAAAGTGAGAATAAGAAAAGATAACGCTTTATTAATTAATAAAATTGAATCAGTTGAGAATGTTAATCAGTATATTGTAGATTTAATTCTTAAAGATATTTATGAGAATCGTGTTTACAATTTTATCAATAATAATATTTTGATTGATTTTGATTTATCTCCAAAAATTGAAAAACTTATTAAAGAAGCAGAAGAAGCAGATCTAATGAATGATTATGGACTTTATATGAATTTGGCGTATGCGATAGATGCTCAAGCTAAAAAAGAAGTTTCACATCACGAGTTAAAAGAAAGCCAATGGAATAAATTAATTATGAGGTATTGTTTATAACAAAAATAATTGATTTTACTAATTATGAATTAAGCCCTAGAAATT
>JAQXNS010000090.1 GCA_029098125.1 bacterium | reverse complement strand
CTTTGGACAATTATATTATTATCCAACTGGCTCGAACGAACCTATAGTCCATCCTGATAGTCCAAATCCAAATCCTAATGCTTAATATGAATCATAAATTTAAAAAAGGCGACATTGTCTACATAATTTGTTACATAAATTTGGAATATGAGTTAGGAAAAATAGTTGAGTTTGATGAAACAAAAAATATGTATAAGATGATCCACTTCTTAGATAATCTAAATCCAGAAGGCTTTTGGCGCTTGTGCTATGTAAAAGAAGAAGATATTGATTTTGCAAAAAATATTGGCATAGATGACTATGAAAATTACTTTAAAAAAGAACCAATGTTGACTAAATCTAATTTTTCTGAGCTTTATACGAAGGAATATGAATTAGCACAAGAATTTTCTGAAGGGAAAATAACTAGACAAGATTACTTTGATGGAGCTATTAAGCTATGGGAATTAGAGAAAAATAAAAAATGAAAATCTACCCAAGATTAGCAATAATGGTAAGGCAAGTTATACAACTTTAAAAACAAAATTACTTATGCATGAATATTCATTTTCTACCAACTAATCATGGAATTAACCTTTTTAACGCTTAAAAAGAATAAATTGAAATTAAAGATTATGAGTTGTTTAAATAACAGACGAGTCATATCGTATTTATCCGGATATGGTAATTGATTGTTTATTTATATTGATTCGTAAGCTCTTTCGTGATTACATAAATCTAACAAACCTAACAAAAAAATAAATCTAACAAATCTAACAAATGAGTTTCAAGAAACACAATTTCCTCTATTGAGACTGGGCAATATCAACCAACTGCTAAACTAGCTTTATTACTTTGTGTGGCATTAGTTAAAAATTTGAAGAATTATTCTATTTTGAAGAAGGAGAAAGAGAAGATGAGTGACATTTTAATTACCCAAGAGATGATCGATATTATCTCAAATATTAATAATGACATCCGTTCAACAAGAAATAAAGTTCTTGTATCTGCAAATCAAGAACTTATTTACTTGTATTTTCGTATTGGCAAAACGATAAGTGAAAACTCTAAATACGGATCTAATTTCATTAATACGCTATCATCATCTTTAAAAACTGAATTCCCTGGTTCAACATGCTTTTCACCAAGAAATCTAGCTAGAATGAGGAAGTTCTATGAAGTTTATGGCGATTTATCAAATTTGCCACCGGCAGCGGCAAAAAGGTTTTGTTTCATATCATGCTAATCCATAGGGTGGTGGAAAATAATGTTTAAAATTGGAGATTTTGTTTATTTAAGGAGAGAACCATACCCAGACTTCATAGTAACTAGAATATATAATGGTGAATATATGGCAGTTGCTAAGTTTAATGTTTTAGATGGGTTTATTGAAGATGAATATAAGGTTAAACAAAAATATTTTGCGCCTCTTAATTTAGATAAGTGCATAGTACCTGGGATGTCTTATAGGCAGATGAGAAAAAATTTCGTGGATTGTGGTTACTTTTCAGAAAATAGAGATGGATCACTTACTTTAAACTATACTGAAGATAGCACGAATGGTATATCGCCTACTTGGGGATTAGATTTGGATTTTTACCCAATAACTGCCATTGACTAAGTTCAGATAAACTAGTCTGTTTTGTGAAGACATAAAGTCACTTGAAATATAGTGAATTTTTTGTTTGAGCGAAGCGAGTAAAAGGGGAGGTTTAGAAACCTAGAATAGGTTTTTAAAAGTCCCCATTGTTATTGTTTTTTAAGCTTAAAATGATGTGTTTTAGCTTATTTTTCTCATTATACGGATCTAATTTATTAATACACTATCATCATCTTTAAAAACTGAATTCCCTTGTTCAATAGGCTTTTCACCAAGAAATCTAGCTAGGATGAGAAAGTTCTATGAAGTTTATGGCGATTTATCAAATTTGCCAACAGCATTGGCAAAATTACCATGGTCCTTTAATTGCCTTTTAATTGATAAAATTTCAGAAGAAGAAAAAAGAATATGGTATGCAAATAAATGTCTGGATAACGGTTGGTCTTATGTTGTTTTGGACCATCAAATTGATTTATGTTTATACGAAAGACAAGCAGACAATAATAAAAAGATTACAAATTTTGAGGCCACATTACCAGATACACAAAGTGAACTTGCAACTGATATGATGAAAGATTCATATATTTTTGAACTTGCCAATTTGAAAGAAAAAGCGTTGGAAAAAAACGTTGAAGAAGCTATGTTAAATAGTGTTAAGAACGTTTTGATGGAGTTTGGAAATGGTTTTTCTTTTGTTGGAAACCAATATAGAATTTCAACAAATGATAATGATTATTTTATTGATCTATTGTTCTACCATTTACATCTTAGATGCTATGTAGTTGTTGAGCTAAAAGTAGTTGATTTTAAACCAGAATTCCTTGGCCAACTGCAATTTTATATCACTGCTGTTGACGAAACATTAAAGCATGAATTTGATAATCCAACAATAGGATTACTGTTATGCAAGAGTAAAGATAAAATTGCGGCAGAATGGGCATTAAAATCAACAAATGCACCTGTTGGAGTAGCA
>JAQXNS010000089.1 GCA_029098125.1 bacterium | reverse complement strand
CGTGGAATTGGAAAAGCAATAAATAGTGTTTCAATTGTTGCTTTAATGTGGGACTCATTTAACGATTGCATATCTACTTTTATTGTTCTTGTCGCATCGATTATTCAATATTTCTTTAATGATTTATGGTTTCTTGATGCTTCGATGTCAATAATTGTTGCTCTATTTATCCTTTATACCGGTATTAAAATGGTAAAAGAAACAGCCTCACCTTTAATTGGTGGTGCTCCTGATAAAGAAATGATTGAAAATATCATTCACGATATCAAAATGAACCCAATTTGTTTAGATGTACATGATGTAATGGTTCATAATTATGGTCCAACTAAATTTTTTATCTCTTTACATGTTGAAGTTGATGGTTATGGCGATATTTTTGCAATTCATGATGCGATTGATAATATCGAAAAAGAAATTGGAAATAAATACAAAACACAACTAACAATTCACATGGATCCTGTTGATACAAAATCAAAAGAAATCCCTATTTTACATGATTTAATTCAAAACACATTAAATAATTTAAATAAAGAATTATCTTTTCATGATTTAAGAATAGTTAGTGGACCATCACACACTAATGTTATTTTTGATGTTGTTGTTCCAAGCGATGTAAAACTTGAAAAAATCCAAATCTCAAAATCAATTCAGGATGCATTAAAAAGTGAAAGTGATAAATATATTCCGGTTATAAATTTCGACGATAGTTATTTATAAAAATTAGTTAAATATATAGTTATAAATTTTCATTGAAAAAAGTGTAAAAATATATATTTTTTTGACTTATTGTTCTAAAAAAATATTTCGATATTTTTATTCGACTTTTTTATTTGTATATCATTTTCATATTATACTTACTGGACATAACCAACAGTTTCTATTTATTGGCTGTAGTTTATTTGTCATACAAATGACTAAACCTGTTGCGATTTTATTTGAAAATTTATTCAGTACTGAAAAATTCTTGTATGGATTGCTTGGACTTATGCCTTTTTTTATTTCTATTGGATATATAGTGTCTCCTTCTATATATAATAGATCAACTTCTTTTTGATCTTTATCTCTATAATAATATAAATTCATTTTTGGGTCTAAACCATGACTGGTCATATTCTTAATTATTTCACTGACCACAAATGTTTCAAATATAGCTCCAGATAAAGCGCCAATTTCTAATGTTTCTGGATTTGGATATTTTGCTAAATATGAACATAATCCAGTATCCATAAAATATAATTTTGGCGATTTTATGATTCTATTTGATAAGTTGCTTGAAAATGGTTGAAGTAAATAAATAATACCTGATGATTCTAAAATACTTATCCAGCTTTTAATTGTTTTTGAATCTACACCAATTTCATTAGCAATAGTTGAATAGTTTAGTTCTTGTGCTGTTCTTACTGCGATATATTGCATGAAATTATAGAATTCTATCGTTTTGCCCACATTCAATAATTGTTTAACATCTCTTTCAATGTATGTGTTTATATATGATGAAAAATAATTATTTCTTTCAATTGTTTTTGTAACAATGCTTGGCATCCCGCCAGTAAATATTCTTATAAATATTTCTTTTGAATCACAAGCTTCTATATTTGATTTATTTTTTAATACATCTATTTTTGGAACAAATAATGTTCCTTCGTTTCCATTAATTTCTGCATTAGATAATGAATATAAACTTAACACCCCAACTCTACCAGATAAAGATTCACTAACACCTTTCATAACTGCAAATTGCTGTGATCCAGTTAACCAGAATAAGGATTTTAATTTAGTATTATTTTTTAATGCCTTAAACTTTTCTTCATCAACAATCATTTTGATATACGACAACAAATTTGGGGCATATTGTATTTCATCAATTAACAATGGATAAGAGTATTGTTCTAAAAAATATTTAGGATCAGATAATGCTAAATTTCTAGCATCTAAATCATCTAAAGTTACATAATTCATATTTTCTTCTTTAATCATTTGTAACATTGTCGATTTACCAACTTGTCTTGCTCCTGAAATTACAATTACAGGAAATTCATTTGCCATCATTTTTATTGTTTTTTCAATTGTTCTATTAATGTACATTATCATTTACGTCCTTTTTGGAATACAATTCCATTTTAGTCGATTTTCAATTTAAGTCAATAGCAAAAAATTAGATAATATTACGGTTTAGCATCAAAAAACTCTCCATCGTAGAATATTTTCTCTTTTTCTATATTTAATGTTTCTAAATTGGTCATACGTTTATCAATCGATTCAACTTTGTTTATAAGGTTCACGTAGTTCTCATTAGTGATTAAAGTTCTTTTTTCGTTGATGGCATAACCTTTGAGTAAATATTCTTTTAAAATACGGTTTGTCCATCTTCTAAATATAATGCCCTTTTTGGATTTGACTCTATATCCTGCAGAAATGATTACATCAAGATTGTAGAGATAATTTTCATATTCTCTTTGTCTCTTAAACGATGTAACGTGTGCATTTTTTGCACACGTATTTTTTTCTTCCAATTCTCCCTCTTTGTATATGTTAGCGATATGCCTTGATATTACTGATCTATCTCTTTGAAATAGAATTGACATATCATCTTTAGAGAGCCAAACAGCATCTTCATTAGGTGATACATTAACGTCATAAAAATATTTTATGTTGCGTTTTTTATTAAATACATCAATTTCTACATTGCGTAATTTAGTATTTTGCATTATTATCATTTAAAAATTCGTTGAACAAACTTGAAATTTTTCTAAAAAGCATAGTTTTATTCTGCCTTTTTAAAATTATTGAACAACGGGTTTTACGCTTACACAGCACTAGCAAACGGAATAGATGCTAGCAAATATTTAGCAACTCTTATATATAAAATAGAAGCAATGCCTAGCGATAAAGAACTAGAAAATCTCTTGCCGAGGAAAATTCGATTATAATCAATCCTTTTCTTATTTTATACGTATACGGTTCAGAGTAAGCGTAAAAAATTTCCAGAATCGACAAAAATGTTCGAACCTCTACAATTTAAATCATGGAGGATCGTATATGATAAATAATAAATATTTAGAAGAATTTAAAATTGACCTTGTAAAGCAATATATGCAAGGAAAGCAA
>JAQXNS010000088.1 GCA_029098125.1 bacterium | reverse complement strand
AAATTTTAGTGGGGTTTTGCAGGCTTTTTCGAATTTTTTTAAAAAATAGACAATTGTTAGACACAAATAAAAAGACCAAAAGAAAATTGCACAATGGAAATGATTGTGCAATTTTAAATGAAAAATGAATTATTTTTAGTCAATAATACCGTGTTTAAAATTTATATGAAATGCTTGTGCAATCTCTAATAAATTTTCATTGGAAATTGATTGGACTATTTTTTTATCGCAAATTTTCATATAGATTTCAGCAGCCTTTTCGATTGTTTCAATTAAACCAAAAGTTTCATCTAAGGATGTTCCAGTTGCAAATAAACCGTGTTGAGCCCAAACAACTGCTCTATAATTTGCCATCTTTTTAGCTGTAGCATCACCAATTAAGTCGCCGCCACATAATATCCATTCAAGGACCCCAATACCTTCTGGAAACACAACAATTGATTCAGTTTGCATTTTCCATAAAATTTCAGTCCATTTATCTTCATTAAGTTCCAAAATGTGACTCATACATATAATGTTTGTTGTATGACAATGAATCACTAATTTATGTTTTGGATCTACTTTTAATCTTTCAATGTGACATTTTAAATGTGTAGGAAGTTCACTTGTTGGTTTTGAATCTATAAGTCCCCAGACAATTCCGTATGAATAATCATTTATTATTTTGATAATTCCTAAATTATGTGTAGGATCCTTCTTACAATTTTTAAAATATTTTCCTGTTCCTGTGACAACAAAATATTTTCCTACAATTTCGTGCATGTTAAATGTAGTTTCGATTGTTTTTTTAACTTCAAGAGAAGAAACCTCACTTGTTTCTTTTTCATCTAATAAATAAGAAAGGTTCCCACCATTTCTTTCATCCCAACCATGAAAGTATAAAAGATCTAAAATATCAACTATTTCATCAATAAATGCTAATTTTTTACACATAATAACTAACCTCTTTTTGCCATTTCTTCTTTTTCATATTTTTTAACAAGTTCATACCATTCATCATCTTGGTAAACACCTTGTCTTTTACAATATTCTTTCCAAACTTCTTGCCATGGTAAAGTTTTTACTTCTTCTTGAAGAGCCAATGTCAAAGTATGGTCATATGAATCTTGTGCTTCCTTTAGTTTCTTCCAAGGTGTTAATAAAGCTTTTAGCAATGCTTTTTCAATATTTCTTGCGCCAATAACAAGAGCAGCGACTCTATTTATTGATCCATCGAAATAATCTAAACCTATATAAGTTTTATTTAATGCATCACACTTAACTAACTCATCACAAACTTCTTGAAGATCATCATTCAGTTTTAAAACATGATCACTGTCCCATCTAACAGGACGCGAAACATGTAATGCTAGTTTTTTATTAAATAGCAATAATGAAGATATTTTGTCAGCAACATTTTCAGTAGGATGGAAATGTCCAGTATCAAGTAAGCACAAAAGTCCATTTTTTTGCGCATAATTCATATAAAATTCATGGCTTCCAACAGTATATGATTCAACACCAATTCCAAAAACCTTTGATTCTACAGAAATGTCTACTTTTCTCTTATCATACTTGTATGAAATGATTTTATCTAATGAATCTTTTAGTCTTGCTCTTGGTCCTTGTCTATCACTTGGAACTTCTTTTAATCCATCAGGAATCCAAATATTACAAAGTGATTTTTGATTTAATTCAGTAGCAAAATATTCACTAACTTTAATTGAATTAATACAATGTTCAATCCAGTAATCACGAACATATTTATCTGGAGAAGATAAACTTAATCCATCTTTTAACATTGAAGATGAAAAAATTGTTGGATTAAAATCTAAGCCTAAATTTCTTGCTTTTGCATATTCAACCCAAGGTTCAAATTGTGTAGGTGAAATATCTTTTCTATCGCAAATATCATTGACTTGATAACTAGCATGAAGGTTTATTTTCTTTTTTCCAGGTATATATTTTAACGATTCATCCAAATCTTTTGTTAATTCAGCAAAATTTCTTGCTTTATATGGATAATTTCCTGTTGATTGTATCCCACCAGTTAAATCTCCTGCATTTTCAAATCCGCCAACATCATCGAGTTGCCAACAATGTAAGCTGATTGTTACATTTTTAAGTTTTCTTAATGCTTCATAAACGTCGATTCCATACTTTTTGTATGCTTCAATTACATCTTTTCTCATTTTTTAAACTCCATTTGTATTTTTAAATTTCCAAAAGAAGTTGCTTCTATTGGAAATGCTTTTACCT
>JAQXNS010000087.1 GCA_029098125.1 bacterium | reverse complement strand
AGATTTTTTAGTCATTTGATACTCTATTTTTCTTATAAATAGTTGACTTAAAAAGCAATAAAAAAGCGAGTCAACTTTTTTATTAACTCGCTTTCTTAAGGGATGCGATAGTACTAAGTAGTACTATAAAAATCTATAAGGATGGATAGACCTTATATTCAAATTATTCAACAACAGCTTTCCCGCTAGACATAAAGACATTTTTCATTTTGTCTTTTACCATATCTTTGACAGCGTTTCTTGCTGGTGTTGTGTATTTTCTAATCTCGAATTCTTCAGGAAATGTAGCGAAGAATTTTCTTACTTCGCCAGTCCAGCAAACTCTTAAATCGGTTCCTACATTAATTTTACAAACTGCGCGTCTACTTGCTTCCCTTAACATATCTTCAGGAATGCCTTTTGCTTCTTGAAGTTTTCCGCCATATTGATTAACAAGTGCTAATCTTTCTTTTGGAACACTACTTGATCCATGTAAAACAAGTGGGAAACCAGGTAATTTTCTTTCAATTTCTTCTAAAATATCAAATCTTAATGCTGGATTTTCATCTAGTTTATATTTAAAAGCACCATGAGCAGTACCAATTGCAACTGCAAGTGAGTCAATGCCAGTTCTATTTACAAATTCGACGACTTGGTCTGGGTGTGTAAAGTGTCCATATTTATCTTCAACTGTTGAATCATCTTCGATTCCAGTAATTGAACCAAGTTCACTTTCAACAACAACGCCATGAGCGTGTGCATATTCAACGACTTCTTTTGTCATTTTGATATTTGTTTCAAAATCATAAGCTGAAGCATCAATCATAACACTTGTAAAGCCTAAATCAACACATGCTTTGCAAGCTTCAACTGAACGGCCATGATCAAGATGTAGTGCCATTTCAATACCTGTTTCAGCTGCTGTTCTTGCAATAGCCATTAAATAATCAGGACCAAAATATTTGACTACATTTTCTGTAATTTGAATGATTACAGGTGAATTTTCTTCTTTTGCAGCTTCACAAACTGCTTTAAAAGTGTCTAATGTGTCGACATTGAAAGCACCAATGGAGTAGTGTCCATCATATGCTCTTTTAAACATTCCTTTTGTTGTAACTAAACTCATAAATACCCCCTTAATTAATCATTTGCGTGTCCGCTTGACATAAAAACATTGTCTAATTTATTTTCAATTAGTTCAGAAACTGCATCCATTGCTGGAGTGATGAAAGTTCTTGCATCAAATTTTTCAGGATTTTCAGCTAAAGCTTTTCTTAATCCACCAACATAAGCGACTCTGATATCTGTTCCAACATTAATTTTACAAACTGCATGTTTGCTAGCTTCTTGTAACATTGCTTCTGGAATACCAATTGCTTCTGGCATATTTCCACCATAAGCATTTAATCTTTCTAAATCTTTATGTGGAACACTGCTTGCACCGTGTAAAACAAGTGGGAAACCAGGTAATTTTTCTTCGATTTCTTCTAATATATCGAATCTTAATTGAGGTTTTTGACCTGGTTTGAACTTATAAGCACCATGTGCTGTACCGATTGCGATTGCTAAAGAGTCAATTCCTGTTCTTTTTACAAATTCAACTGCTTCGTCAGGGTGAGTGAAGCAACCATATTTATCATCGACAACGACTTCGTCTTCAATTCCTGCAATTGCACCGAGTTCGCTTTCAACAACAACTCCACGAGCGTGTGCATATTCAACGACTTCTTTTGTCATTTTGATATTTGTTTCAAAATCATATGCTGAAGCATCAATCATGACACTTGTAAAACCTAAATCAACACACTTTTTACATAATTCAACTGATTTACCATGATCTAAATGAAGTGCGATTGGTATTGAATATTTCTTTGTTGAAGAAACAAGTAATTCTTTTATGTATTCTTCACCGATAAATTTCAATGCTCCGCTTGAAATAGCGATGATAACTGGTGATTGTTTCTTTTCACAAGCATTTAAAACTGCTTTCATAATGTCCATATTATCGACATTAAATGCACCGATAGCATATTTTCCTTTATATGCTTTTTCAAACATTTCTTTTGTTGTAACTAAACTCATAATTCCTCCTATTTAATACGATTAGCACTAAAAAACTCAAAATTTTCTTTATAACCAACGCATTCTCTGATTTTTTTATTGGCCTCGACTAAGAAAGTACGAGGTGTGAATTTATCACTATTTTCAGTTAATGCTTTTCTTAAACCAGTAATGTAAGCCATTCTAAAATCTGTACCAATGTTAACTTTACAAACATTGATTTTTACAGCTTCATTGATTAATTTAACATCAATACCTTTAGCTTTTTTAATTGTTCCGCCATATTTATTGAATTCATTAAGAGCATTTTCATCGATTGAACTAGATCCATGAAGAACAAGTGGGAACCCTGGAAGTAGTTCGTCTATTTTTCTTAAGATGTCAAGTCTTAATGTTGGCGTTTCATTTTCTTTAAATTTCATTAATCCATGACCAGTTCCGATTGAAACAACAAGGGAATCAATGCCAGTTTTCTTAATAAAATCAACTGCTTGGTATGGATCAGTGTAAAAATTTGATTCATTTTTATCTTTAATTTCGACACTTCCAAGTTCAGCTTCAACTGTTACATTTCTTGCGTGAGCATATTCAACAATTTCTTTTGTGATTCTGATATTTTCTTCAAGTGGGTATTTACTTGCATCAATCATGACGCTTGTAAAACCTTCATCGATACAACTTTTAACTGATTCAATCGATCTTCCATGATCCAAATGAAGTACGAAAGGAATAGTAATATCCTTTGATATATTTAATAATAAATCCTTTATATTACCTGGATGCATGAATTCTCTGCTACCTTCACTAAAAGATAAAATAACTGGAGAATGGTTCTTTTCGCTTTCAAGTAATACCTCTTGACACATTTTTAATGTATCAACATTGAAACAACCAATTGCGTATCCATTTTTATACGCATCTTTAAATAATTCGTTTAAATTTGTTAATGGCATAATTAACCTCGATTTTGAGTATATCACTAATTTATTAACTTGAAAATGAAAATTTTTTCTATTTATATTATTGAAATTTTGAAAATTATTTTGAATTTTAATAAAATTTTTTCCATTAATTTATCAAAAAAATTTGCATATAAATAACGAATAAATTCGATATTTTTTAAATTTTAATACATATATAATATTATGAAAGCGCTTACAAAAACTTATTGATTTTTTAAAAAAATTTACATAATATAGTATTGTCTATTTTAGGAGGAACTAAATAATTATGAAAAAGACACTCACAATAATGTGTGCTTCAATTATCGCTCTTGGCGGACTCACAATGGTCTCATGTGGTTCAAAAACTGATGGTGGTGAAGCAAACGCTACAGCTGATGCAGTTGCAAAAGCAAGCAAAATGACACTTGCTGAACTTGAAGCAGCTTCAAAAGCAGAAATGGAAGCTAGTAATGATACTTTTAAGGTTGTCGGTTTAACTTCAACACTTGATAGAGGATTAAAAATCTTATGTCAAAATTATGATTGGCTCCATTACGAAGACGAAGAATCTGGTAAGAAAAATACTTATTGTAATAATGGATATAAGGATTACTTACTTTTAACTGCTTTAGAACAAGCTGAAGATTCATATTTTGCTGATTTTGCATTAGTTCAAGATGCTAGATCACTTGCTGACTATGCTGAAGATGGTTTATTACACAACTATGTTCCAAGTGATAGAGAAGAATTAGGACTTGCTGAAAAAGATTCAGCTCCATTAAAAGGTATTCACTTTAATAAAATTTTCTTCTGCAATAAGAACTTAATGGAAAAACATAGCAATAAATTTACAAACATTTGGCAAGTTGCTGGTAGAGCTGAAGATGAAAGACATTTAGATAATTTATCATTCCAAAGCCCTGTTACAGAACAAATTAACATGTCATTCTTATTATCATTATATGATACAGCTAATGAAGCAAGAATCGCTGCAGCTTATAAATCATATTATGGAAAAGACTGGAGCGCTAATGACTGGGTTGATAAAGACAATAAGCCTCTTTATACATCAGTAGCTGATACATATGTTCAAACTTTCATTAAAAACATCAAGACTTTACATGGTAGTGATGGTACAGCTATGAAAGAAACACAATGTAAAGAAGTTGTTCAAGAAGGAAATGATCCATATATTTATTATGGTGCATTTGCAAAAATGAAAGATGCTGCTGGTAAAGATTATGACCTTGATGGTGATGGTAAAAAAGAAACTAACGCTATGACAACTGTTGGTTGGGATATGGAAATTGAAGGTTTTAACGGATTTATGTATACAATGTATTCACAAGTCGTTAATAATGCAAAACATCCATATACAGCTTGCTTATTCGCTAGATTCATTTTAACTCCAGAATTCTATACAAACGTCATTTATAATGAGAAAACACCTAACTCAAAAGGTGAACCTTCAAATATGTATGGTTATTACTATCCATGTACTTCAAAAACAGTCGGCGTCAATGACCTTGATTGGACAAAAGAAAAATGGATTGAAAAATCAATCAACGAAGATTACAACTACTTAAAGACAATCAAATCTGGACAAGTTACTAAGATCCAAAGCTTAGTTAGTTCAATTAAATAATAAAAAGATTAATTTGTGGGAGGCAAGACCTCCCACAATTCTTAATGAGGTAATTTATGTCAACTTTAGCAATTAAAGCAAAAGGTGCATATCAATCTACAAAGAGTTATTTCAAACATTTCACTTTTCGAAAATTCTTTAACTCAATAAAAACATACTTTTCAAAACCACAAAATGTGATTTTGATTGCATTTTTTATTTTGTTATCATTAACCGTCGTTGTTCCTTTATTTTCGATGCTTTCTGATTCATTTACTGTTCAATCTAGATCTGAAGCAGAATTTTTTGAAGAGTTTTATGGATTAGATATCAAAAAAGGTGATTTTACTTGGTGTAACTGGCCAAGAGCCTTATTCGATCCTAGCGGTTCGGGTTTATCGATTATTAATTTCTGGAAACCACTTGGCTTGTCTATGGCAATGGCAATTCTAGCATGTTTAATCGCTGTTAGTGTTGGTGGTATTCTCGCTTGGTTTATAACTCGTAGTAATGTTCCTTTTAAAAAGTACATTTCAACAGTCTTTATTTTCCCTTATATTATGCCTAGCTGGTCAATTGCAATGTTTTGGGAAAATTTTTTCAAAAACTCTGCAATTCCTGCATCGACTTATCAAGTTGGTATGCTTGAATCTTTAACAGGAATTCAAACACCTGAATATTTAGTGTATGGTATTTTGCCATGTGCGCTTGTTCTTGGAATTCATTATTCGCCATTTGCTTATATTTTAATTGGTGGAATTTTAAGAAATATGGATGCTAACCTTGAAGAAGCCGCAACAATTTTAAAGGCTAGTAGACTTAAAATTTTAACAAGAATTACTATTCCAATTGTTGCACCTGCAATTATTTCAACAGTTTTACTTGTTTTCTCAAGTTCTATTTCAAGTTACACTGTTCCTGCGTTTTTAAACAAAAATGGAAGTTTCATGTCGATTTCTCAATCATTAAGAGGATCACTTGTTCAAAATGGTACAAAAGGAAATGGTTATGTTATTGCTGTTTTCTTACTTTTAATCTCTCTTGTCATTCTTCTTGTAAATAACTATTTCACAAAATCAAGAAGAGGATTCACAACTGTTAGTGGTAAGAGTGGACAAGTCACTAAAGTTAAAATTGGTGGTAGCCAAACAAAATGGGTTAAATGGATTGTTGCTGCAATTTTAGTTTTATTTGTTACTTTCTTTGCAGTTTTCCCTCTAATTACATTTATTCTTGAATCTCTAGAAGAAAACAGTGGTGATTTAAGTAGTATCACATTAAGGTATTGGACAACAACCGAAGAAACCGACGTTCGTCTTTCAGCTCAAGGTCAATCTTCTCAAGGTATTTTACATAACTATACTATTTGGAATAGTTTTGGTAGAAGTTTCCTTGTTTCAGTTATTGTTTCTTTATTTGCTGGCTCATTTGGTATTCTTATTGGTTACGCAGTTAGTAAAAATAGAAGAAGTAAACTTGCAAATTATGTTTCAAACTGTGCATTCCTTCCTTATTTAATTCCTGCATTATCATTTAGTGCTGTATTCTTCTCACTTTCATTCCAACCTGGATTTACATGGATGAACGCAAGTGCTAGTGGTGGTAGTGAAACTGCTGCAATGCTTGCATGTATTGTTTGTGGAAGTATTAAATTCTTACCATTCGCATCAAGAAGTGGTACAAATTCCATGCTTCAAGTTAGTGGAGAAATCGAAGAAGCTGCATTAATGACTGGATGTCCATGGTGGAAACGTATGTTAAAGATTATGTTCCCAATCCAAAAATCATCATTTATCAGCTGTTACTTACTTCCATTTATTTCATGTATGAGAGAACTTACATTATTTGTTCTCATCACATCACAATTTACACTTATTACAAATGTTTTAACTTATTTTGATAATTATGGTTTAACCCAAATTTCAAATGGTATTAACTTACTTATCGTCTTATTTGTTATCGGAATTAATTTACTCGTTAACAAATTAACAGGCGCTTCTATTGATAAAGGTATTGGAGGCTAATTTTATGCCAAGAATTGAATTAATTAATGTTAGTAAAAGATGGGGAGACTTTGTTGGTGTCGATCACCTAAACATGGTAATTGAAGATAGAGAATTCATTACACTCCTTGGACCTTCTGGTTGTGGTAAAACTACAACATTAAGAATGATTGCTGGTCTTGAAACCCCTACAGAAGGAAGAATCACTATTGGAAATAGAGTTGTTTTTGATAGTGAACTTGGAATTAATGTTTCTCCAGCAAAGCGTGATATTGGTTTCCTTTTCCAAAATTATGCTTTATGGCCACATATGACTGTTCAAAAGAACATTGAATTTGGCCTTTCAAACTTAAAAGGTGAAATGGCAATATTTGAAGCAGAATATATTGCTAATAAAAAATTAGTTAAAATTGTTGAAAATTTTGATGATGTTACAAAAGTTATTGAAAGTGTAAAAGATAAAAAAGGCTATATTGATCCTAAAAAATCTCTTGTCGAACTTGAAAACGCTTATGAAATCACAGAATTTTCAGCTAAAAAATTACATAAAATTTACAAAGCAACTGATGGTAAAATCTATGGAAGAGAGGATTTATCTGAAGAAGAAATCGCTAGTGTAAAAGCAAAAAGAGACGAACTCGTTGCTAAATTTGTTGAAAAATGCAAAGTTAACGCTGAAAAAGTCGAAGCTAAATATCAAGGTGATTTAGAACTTAGAGAATCTGGTTATGTCTATGGAACACCAGTTGTTGCAAATGATTATTTACTTTATAGAGAAGCAAGTTCAGTATTTAGTGATGTCGATAAAGTTATCGAAGCATTAAATAATGAAAATCCAATCGAAGCAATTAAGTCAACATTTAATGTTAGCGAAAAAGCTGCAAAAATTATCGCTTCAACTAAATTAAATGCAATTAAAGCAAAATACGATGAATTTTTAGTTTCAATGGAAAAATTCAATGAAGCTAAAGAGAAAAAAGCTAAAAAACTTGAAGAAAAAGGTAAAAAAGAAAAAGCAACTAAAGTATTAAATTCACGTAAATCTGCTGAAAAATTTGAATACGATGAAAAAATTAGATTTGCAATTAGAAAAGTTACTGGCAAATTTGAAGTTATCCAAAACAATTACATTAGTGATGGATATCATATTGAAGAAAATGGAACTTTAATTCCTGAAATCGATAGAAATGATCCAAATTGGGACCATAAAAAAGTTAGAGTTTTCAAAAATAGAAAACTTTCTAAAGAAGAAATCGATTTAAAAGTCAGAGAAGTTGGTAGAACTGTTAAAATTAGTGAATTCATGGCTCGTTATCCAAGTGAATTATCAGGTGGTCAACAACAAAGAGTCGCTATTGCACGTACACTTGCACCTGGACCAAAAGTCTTATTCATGGACGAACCACTTTCAAACCTTGATGCTAAATTAAGACTTGAAATGAGAGGTGAGTTAAAGAGACTTCATTCTTCAACAAACTCAACTTTTGTTTATGTTACTCATGATCAACTTGAAGCTATGACACTTGCTACAAGAATTTGTTTGATTAACAAAGGAGTTTTGCAACAATACGACAAACCACTTGTTGTTTATAGTAAGCCAGCTAATTTATTTGTTGGCGACTTCGTTGGAAATCCTTCAATCAACTTTATTAAAGCAACAGCTCATACTACTGAAGACGAGAAAGTGTTAAAAATTAACTTCTTAGACGTTAAAGCTAATTATGTTTCTAAAGAACCAATTAGATTAAATGGAAAAGATGTAATTTTAGGTATTAGACCTGAATTCTTACAAATTAGAAAAGAAGGCGCTATTAAAGGTTTAGCTTATTCAACACTTCCAAGTGGTATGGAAACAACAGTTAAAATTAATCTTCACGATGAAATTTTAAGTGCTGTTCAATTTGGATTAATCGATTATCAAGTTGACAGTGAAATTTATTTTGACATTACAGGCGATTCAATCATACTATTTGATGGAAAATCAGGCGAAAGAATTGCAGATGGATCAATAGAAATTAATTAATTATGAATGAAACGGTGAGTAAAGAAAATAGTACTTTTGGAAAATTAACCAAAGCGAGTTTAGCTCGCCGTTTTCTTTCTGGTTTAATTGATGTAGTATTTCTTTCTTTAACAACATTTATATTATTAATAGGATCATATTTTTTGATTTTTCCTAGTTTAAATTACTTTTCAAATATTGAAACAATGTCTTCAATTTATGAAGAAAGCCATCTATATATTAAAAAGGATAATAATTCATTCATTTCATTAAAAGAAGCATTTAATCCAAATGTTAATTTAAAAGAATATTATGATGATAATATTATTTATTTTTACAAAAATGATGAGCGAGCAATTTATGAAAATAAGCTAGAAAAATATCAAAATGCAAAAATTGCAAGTGGATTATTTATTGAAGAAAGTGGTGAGATAATTGAAAAAAGCGACATAAATAGTGAGGCTTTGCAGGCTTTTTACGAAAAACACTATGATGAAGCGCTTGAAATTTTTGCTTCAAATGAAACACTTTCACATTTAACAAGCACCAATTATTGGATAATGATGGGGACACTTTTAATATCATTATTTATTTCATCTTTCTTCTTTTATTTAATAATGCCTCTACTTTTAAAAAACAAAGGAACGCTTGCTCAATTAATGTTTAAAATTGGGTGTTGTGATGTTTTAAGTGATGGAATGCCAACTAAAATGAAGTTATTTATTCGTTACATTTCCTTTTTCTTAGCTTCATTTGTTGTTCCTCTTGTTATTTATAAATTTTTGCCCTATTTATCAGTGTTAATTATATCACTTGAATTAATTTTAATTTGTGTTACAAAAGATCGAATTGGAATTCATGATGCTGTTAGTAAAACTTACTTAATTGATTTAAGAAACGAAGTACTTATAAATAAAAATAAAAATATTGATGATTCATATTCAGATGATAGAATTCAAAAACTTTTAGGAAATTAAATATGGAAATGTATTTTAGATCTGTAAAAAATATTCGCGATCTTGGTGGAATAATGACTCAAGATGGACATAGAATTAAAGAAAAAATGTTAATTCGTAGTTCGGCTCTTGATGCTTTATCACCTTATGAATTTGATATTTTAAAAAATGAATATAACTTAAATCTTGTTATAGATTTTAGAACTACAAAATCTTTTGTTAATAAACCAGATTTAGTCGGAAATATAAGAAGAGAACACTTGATTACTTATAAATTTTTAGAAACTCAACAATTTACTCATGACATTGGTTGTGAATGCGATGATTTTTTCTTAAAAGTTTATAGAGGAATCACATTAAGTGAAGAATCAAAAGAAGCTTATGCAAAATTTTTAAAATTAGTTTTAGAAAACGAAAAAGGTTCAGTTTTGTTTCATTGTACAAGCGGAAAGGATAGAACTGGGATAGCAAGTCTTTTATTACTTCATATTTTAGGCGTTGATAAAGAAACAATTATTAAAGAACATATGAAAACTTTTAATTCAATGTATCCATATTTTAAAAAGGATCTTGATGAATTAAAGGAAGTTACACCATTTAACGTTGATTTTTTATATTGTCTTTATCTTCCTAAAGTTATTTACATCAATTATTGGTATCAACTTGTTGAAGAAAATTATGGTGGAGTTGATAACTATATCAAAAACGTTTTAAAATTTAGCGAAAATGATATAATGACGCTTAGAAAAAGGTATTTAGAATAGTGAAAAATTGTATTATTAAATTAAAAGAGTGTTATGGCAGGCTTTCTAAATCAGAAAAAATAGTTGCTGATTATATTTTAAAGAACAAATTAACAGCTTCAGATTTGACCATCTCTGAACTTAGCAAAAAAACAAATGTCTCTTGTTCAACTATCAATCGTCTTGCATTAAATTTAGGATATGATGGTTATAAAGAATTCATTAAATCTTTATATTTAAATGCTCACAATGATGAAAAAGAATTAAATAAACATATTTACGACGTTGATATTGATGATGATTTTAATCTTTCAATTAAAGAAGTCGCTAGTTTAGTTTGCTCTTTAAACATTGAAGCTATTACAAATACCTACAAAATGCTTGATATGAAGACGCTAAATAAAGTCATTAAATTAATTGATAAAGCTCAAAGAGTTGTAATTTTTGCTCTTAGTGGATCAATAGTTGTTGCAAAAGACATGCTTTTTAAACTTGAAAGACTTGGAATTGCGTGCCAAGTTAGCGATAATTACCACTCTTTATTAGCAAACGCTTCTACTTTAAAGAAAAATGAACTTGCAGTTTTTATTTCTTATAGTGGAAACACAAAAGAAGTTATTGAAGCTGCAAAGCTTGCAAAAGAAACTGAAGCTACAGTTGTAGGAATAACAATGGTTGGAAACAATCAACTTTCAAAACTTGTTGACTACTCCATTCAACATAGCTCAGTTGATAGAGGAATTAAAACTTTTTCAACTCGTTCACGTGTTGTACAAGAAAATATTGTCGATATGATTTTTATTGGACTCGTCACAAAAAGAAAAGAACAATTAAACAAATATTATTCACTTTTCATGAGTCGTTAATAATATATAAGTGTTCAAAATTTCTCAAAAAACCTGCAGAACTCAACTATTTTTGCAAAAATCTCTAAAAATTATTTCTACAAAAATATTTTTTTACTTGTATTTTTTTGTAACTATCAAATCAAAAAATTTGAAAATCATTCATTGTTTTTATTTCCTATGGTAAAATCAAATAGTCGGGGGAATTAAATTGAAAAAGAAAAAACAGATTTTAGTTGTTGAAGATAATGAGATTAATCAAGAGATTATTTCATCTATTCTTGAAAATGATTTTAATGTTTTGAAAGCAAACGATGGTCTCGAAGCTTTAAAAATTATTAAAGATAAAAGAAATTCAATCTCATTAATAATGACTGATGTCAATATGCCTAATATGAATGGGTATGAACTTTTAGATGAAATTAAAAAAGATCCACAATATTCATTGATTCCTACAATTGTTTTAACTCAATCAAATAACGAAGATGAAGAAATTTTGGCTCTGCAACATGGAGCAAACGATTTTCTAACAAAGCCATATCGTCCACAAATTATTCTTCATAGAGCAAATAATTTAATTAATTTTAGCGAGACAAGGTCAATTGTTCATGAAATTAAAAACGATATTTTGACTGGTGTTTACACTAAAGAATATTTTTATCGAAAAGCAAAAGAAATTTTGTCAACTGATGTTGAAAATCAATATTCTTTTGTGTGCACAAACGTTGAAAATTTTAAGATTTACAATGATATTTTTGGTCAGGAAGCTGGAGACAAATTTATTAAAAGATTATCTCAATCTATTATTGATACAATTCCTGAAACTGCTTTAGTTGGTCGATTAAACTCAGATCGCTTCATAATTTTATTAAAAAGTGTGGAAGAAAGAGTACTTAGAAAAGTTTTTACTGATAGACGTTTAGCTAATAAAGAGAATGCAACAATTAATATTGGCGTTTATGAAATAAAAGACCTTAGTGTTTCTGTAGAATCAATGGTTGATCGTGCAAGAATTGCTTGCGACGCAATAAAAGGTCAGTTTGACAATCATTTTTATGTTTATAATGAAGAATTAAGAGATAAATTACTTAAAGAAAGAGCTATAAATGAATCAATGGAACTTTCTTTAAAAAATAGAGAATTTAGAGTATTTCTACAACCTAAAGTCTCATTAAAAAATAACTCTATTGTTGGAGCAGAAGCACTCGTTAGATGGCGGCATAAAGAGTGGGGCATTGTTTCACCAGCAGAATTCATCCCATTATTTGAAAAAAATGGCTTTATTTCTGTGTTTGATGAATACATGTTTGAAGAAGTATTTTCACTTTTATATAGAATGAAAAAAGCAAAGAAAAAGTTGCTTCCTATCTCAATAAATGTATCAAGAGTTGATATTTTTAAATTAAACCTTATTGATATATTTAATAGATTAATCAAAAAATATCGAATTAATCCACGATTTATACACCTTGAATTAACTGAAAGTGCCTATACAGAAAGTGTTGATAAAATCATCAATGTAGTAAATGATCTTCGTGAACTTGGTTTTGTTATTGAAATGGATGATTTTGGAAGTGGCTATTCTTCTTTAAATATGCTTAGTGAAATTAATGTTGATATCATTAAACTTGATATGAAATTCATTCATAACGAATTAAATAATCTTTCAAAAGCAAATATTATTGGATTTACAATTGACTTAGCTCATAAAATGAATATGGAAGTTGTCGCTGAAGGCGTTGAAACGCACGAACAAGCTCTAAGGCTACTTGAAATGGACTGCGATTACGCCCAAGGTTATTATTTTTATCGACCAATGGAAGAGAAAGAATTTATTAAATTAATTGATTCTCTACCAAAAAATGATGATAATTTCGATTTTAAAGAAGAAAAAATTAAACGTAATGATAAAAGTGGATTGATTCTAATTGATGATGACTCTCTTTACTTTAATTACTTGAAAAATTCTCTAGAAAAAAGATTTGATGTGATAAATCTAAAAAGTCTTGAGGAAGTAAAATCTTTTATCTCAACAAATAAACAAGAAATTTCCGTTATTTTGATAAATTCTATGCTTGATAACGTTGATGCAAAGGAGATTTTAAAAGAGTTTAAAAAAGATCCAAAATTATGGACTGTTCCAACTTTGGCTTTGATTAATAGAAATACCTCATGTTTAGATTCCTTTGAATTAGAAGATGTTGACGATTTTTTATGCAAACATCATCCATTAAATGATGTAATTAGAAGAATTGATGCTTTAATCAGAATTAATGAAAGCAGAAAAACATGCATTTTATTAAAAGAAGAAGCGAGTCATGATTATTTAACAGGTCTATTAAATAGACGTGGTCTAGAATGGCAATTAGATTTAATAAATAAAAATGATTACCCTTTTGCTGTTTATGTTTTTGATTTAGATAATCTAAAAGGAATTAATGATAATAATGGTCATGAACTAGGAGACAAAGTAATTAAATTATTTAGTGATGTCTTAAAGAAACGTGCGCATCGCGATGATATTGTTTGCCGTTATGGTGGCGATGAATTCATTTTAATTTCTAAACGCGCAGTTAATAAAAATAAAGCAATAGAAAAAGGAGAAGACATTTGCTCTACTTTCCAAATTTTAGCTACAAAAGAAAATATTCCTGCCTCTGCTAGTGGTGGAATGGCACTTTGTTCAGTGGATGAAGTTTTAAATTTAAAGATTTTAGATAAGGCAGATAAAGCATTATATAAAGCGAAAGGATTCAAAAAAGGACACTGTGTATTATTAAATGATTAATCGATTTCGATGAAGTTTGAATGCGCCTAAAGGTTTATCTTTATATAATTTTTAAAAAATGTTGGGGTTCTGCAGGGTTTTTGAAAAATATTTAAAAAAATAATGCTAAAAATTTACCATATTTTGGTGCAAATTTTCTTATTTTTATTTTTTAAATAGTGCCTTATTTTAGTATAATTATTAATTAAGGAGTTCCTTATGAATTTTGCAATTTTTTATTCAATAATGATTTGCATTTGTTCTACAATTTCATTAGTAATTGTATTTTTAAGTTTGAAGAAAAAAGACAAACTTGGCTTATTGTTTAGTGTGAGCGGATTTTTAATTGTAATCGCAGCAATTTCCTATTTAATAAGTGCTCTCCATAAGGATGTAAATGTAGTAAGAGTTACTGCTAACCTTTATTTTGGAACTATTTCGCTTATTTTATCTACCTATGTAAATTTAAATTCCAGATTTACGAAGATTAAAGTAAATAAAATATTTAGAACTTTTCAAATTGTGATTGCAACTTATGCATCTATTGAATTTTTAGCTTTTATAAGTAATATTTTTTATCCTTGGATTATTGATCTTGAACCATCGGATTATGGTTTTGCACCATATTTTGTCTATCAAATGCATATACCTTTTTTCTTGCATTTAACTTTTTCCTATTTAATGATTGCTTTAATTACTTGTCAATTAGTTGATGCTATTAAAAAAACACCTGGTGAATATAAACGTCCTTATATTTTAGTTTTAATTTTTTTAGGGAATATTGTTGGAGTAAATCTCATCTTTTTGTTTATTCCAACTACTGGAATTGCCCGTTTTGACATATCACTTCTTGGGTATTATATATTGTTAATCTTATTATATTGGACACAATATCATTATTTGACTAAAGGAATGACATCTTCATACAAAAATATAATTGTTGATAACGTTGAAGATGGATATATACTTTTTAATTATGAAAAAATTGTAGTTTTAGCTAATAATCCTGTTAAAAATATGTTCCCAGATATAGATTTTTCTAAGCCTATTACTCTTGATGAATTTTTAAAATCTTCAAAAATCGTTTTAAAAGAGTCGATGAACGATGGGAAACCAGTTATTTTTCAATATAGAATCAAAAAGAATAATGAAACTAATACCTTTAGAACATCTTATAGAACACTTTATGATAAGAAAAAGTTGCTTGGATGTTTATTTTATTTTTCTAGAACTGATACAGCTACTGATGCTTTAACAGGTTTTGAGTCATATAATGCATTTTTAAAGTTAGTTCATTTGAAAAACAATTATTTTTCAAGAGATTCAATTTTAACAATCTTTGATATTGATAGTCTTAGCATAATTAATGAAACTAGAGGCTATGAAACTGGAAACGAAGCAATTATTTCTCTTGCGAAAATTTTGAAAAAGTATTTTCCAAGGAATTCATATTTTGTTAGAGGCGTTGAAGCTGAACTTTTAGTATTTACTTTTGAATCAGAAGTTTCAAATATTATTGAAATTGCCAATAGAGTTAAAAACGAATACAAATATAACGTTGAATATTCTTTTAATTTAATTAAAGAAACCGAATCTTTAATTGAAAAAATTAATGAAACAAAAGACACTTTGAATACTAAAAAGATTATGGACGATAATAGCTCACGTTCATCCGCATTAAATTCTCTTGTTAATGCGCTTCAAGAAGTAGATTCTGACACTTTAAACCATTTAAGAAGAACCCAAGAATTAGCTGATTTGCTTGGAGAAAAATTAGAACTTAGCGAAATACAAAAAGCAAATTTATCGCTTTTAAGCGTTTTACATGATATTGGTAAAATTGCAATTCCTCTAGAAATTTTAAACAAGCCTACAAAGTTAACTCTTGATGAAATTAATGTTTTAAAATCTCATGTTAGAAAAGGCTATAACATTGCTTTAGCCTCACCTCATTTTAAAAATATCGCACTTGAAATATTGCATCATCATGAAAGATGGGATGGGGATGGCTATCCAGATGGATTATCAAAAGAAAGTATCCCCCTTTTATCACGTATTGTTGCAATTGTTGATAGTTTTGATGCGATGATTTCGGATAGACCTTATAGAAAAGGAATGAGCGTCGAAGAGGCAATCGAAGAAATTATTCGATGCTCAGGAACACAATTTGATCCTTTTATTAGTTCAGAATTTATTGAAATTATTAAAGAAAAAGAAGGTATTAAACTCGAAAATATACCAAAAAATGTCGCAAAGAAAGAGTATAAAGTTCTTGATGAACAACTTTTTTCATTATATGCAAAACCTCGATATACAAGATATCTTGTTGATAATGGATTAAACATTACTTCGGCTGAAAAAGAATTTACTGAAATTACTGGTTATACAGATGAAGATATTAAAAATGGCTTATTGCAAACGGATTTAATTGAAAAAGAAAGTCGCCCAGGCTATATAAAAACTGTTACTGAATTAATGGGCAAAAATAATTCTTGCTTCCTTGAACATGAAATTGTAAGAAAAGATGGATCAAAAATTGACGTTTTTTGCTATGGGAGAAAATTTTTCGATAGTGCAACGCGTGATTTTAAGGATGAGATTATCATTTTTGACGTTTCAACTTCTAATTTGATTGCGAATATTAAAAGAGAAGAAGAGGAAAAAGCTAGTGTTAGACTTGCATCATGGGAAAAGATCTATCGTACTGATTCTTTGACTGGATTATTGACACATAATGCTTTTAAAAATGATGTCGCCCAATATCTTCTTGATAAAAATAAACGTTTTGCATTTGTTATGATAGATATTGATGCCTTTAAAATGTTCAATGATTCTTTCGGACACGTAGAAGGCGATAAATTCTTACAATTTCTTACAAAAATTCTTGTTAGTAAAAAGAAACATGATTTAGATATTTTTGCTCGTCTAGGCGGTGATGAATTTGCTTGTTTAATTGCACTTGATGATAATGATGAAATTTCAAAAGTTAAGAGCGATTTAGTAGAAACTACGCGATTACTTAACGATGAAATTAAAGAAAAGTATGGTTCTGCTGTTTCCATTTCTTTAGGCGCTTGTTTCTCTGATGAAAATCATTGTACTTTTGAAAAATTATATGAAAAAGCAGATAGTGCTTTATATAAAATGAAACGTGAAGGAAAATCGGGCATAACTTTTTATAACTAAATTACTT
>JAQXNS010000086.1 GCA_029098125.1 bacterium | reverse complement strand
TTATATCATAATTATATCATAAACAAACGTTTTTTTAACATTTAAAAAACCTATGAGGCCGGTAGATCTATTAATAATTATTATCGTTCGACGAATTTAGAAAACTACACGATTTATTTTTTAAGTTATTCCATTCTTCTTTTGTAATTACGTATACCTTTGTTATTTCATTAACATTATCTTCATATTCATAATTAAAATGACATCCCCACGACTCTGCACACTTAGCTGATGATTTATTCAAAATATTAGAAAAACCCCTAAAACCCCGTTCTTTTTGTAAAAAACATTTATTTTTATTTAACATAAGTGACTTTATAAATTAATATTCCTTTTCGAGTTATCCTCATTTTTAGAAAGTAAAGCAACCTTTTCAACGTGCATTGAAAAGTTTTCGAACCGACTTTTTTCAAGGTTGTGGCATATATTTTGAGTATATCTAAATATTAATAACAAATGATTTCCGTTTCCACGACTTCAATAATTTCTTTTGGCAAATTATTTACAGCAAATAAATAGACTTTGTTTAATCTCGGATTAAATATACCAATCTTGGTGATTGTTTTAAAAACTTCTTGCTTAGAATGTTGGCCCATAATCCAATACATGAGTAATTGAAGTGTGTGTTTGCTGGTTGGCTCTGAACCAGTAACTTTAAAATCCCATAAAGTGTCTCTTGTTAAGAAATCACCATCACCTGTTTCTACAGTGCTGGTGTAGCCACCCCATGAGCCTTTTTTAGTCTCACACATTCTTTGATAATCTGACACTCTGCCATCAACTGGTTCAAAGGTAAAACCATCTTTGGTAACAGGCCCATATTTCTTAAAGAATGCGAGACTTCTGTTTACCATTATTCTAATATTTTCAACAGTTTTCCTATCGGGGTTTGTTTCTTTATAATTTTTAGCCATCATTGCGGCTGGTGCGTTTCTAAACCAAACATCAAATGTTGTTAATTTACAAGCATTAGTAATCGATGTGTCATCAAGCCCTTTTATTTTGTAAAGAAGTTTAACAGCATTTGTAAATGAACCTTTTATACCGAAACTTTCAGCCATTTTAGCACCACGCAAAGAGATTGCAAAAGCATCTTCTAGCGGAGCACCATTCATAAATCTCGTTAAATAGTCAACCGACATTCCAACAATAGATGCATGAACATTCTCTTCAGAATTTAATTCTACTCTATCATTTTGATATTCGACCGTCATGTCAGAAGGTTTTATAAATCCACCACGTGGTTGTTTAATTTGATTAATTCTTGTAGTAACACTTGCCATAGTTATAAACCTTTCCTAAATTAAGCAATAAAATCTGGTGCAAATAGTCCAAACTTATTAATAGAACAAACGATCGCATTATTTCTTTAAAGCTAATCCCACAACAGTTTCTACATGATAAGTTCTAGGGAACATATCAACAAAATCAATTGATTCAATTGAATAATATTTTTTGAGTATTTCTATGTCTCTTGCTAGAGTCCCAACGTTACAAGAAATATACACTATTTTCATTGCTTTAGATTTGATTAAAGATTGAATGAATTTTTCATCGAGCCCTTTTCTTGGTGGATCAACAAATATGCAATCATATTTTTTCGTTATTTCATAATCGCTAGCGTCAATACAAGTAAAGTTTGTGTTTTCAATTTCGTTTAATGATGCATTCTTTTTAGCATCTAAGATGGCTTCATTAACAATTTCCATACCATCAACTTGTTTAACGTATTTACTAGCGCATAATCCAATTGTACCAATACCACAATATGCATCTAAAATAATGTCATTTTTCGATAAATTAGCTTTTTTAATTGCTAAACCATATAGAACTTCACATTGATCATGGTTAACTTGATAGAAAGATTTGCTAGAAATTTTAAATTTGATACCTAAAAGATAATCAAAAATAAAGCCTTTACCATAAACGACTTCTTCTTTTTCGCCAATTATTGCATTTGTTTTTCTACTATTTTCATTAAAAACAATTGTCGTTATTTCTTTACATTCTTTCGTTAAGGCTTTAACAAAATTATTTCTTGATGGAAAGCGTAAAGAATTTACTACTATCACCACCATTACTTCTTTTGTTATTTTTCCAACTCGAATTAAAACATGACGAATAATTCCACTTCTAGAATCTTCTCTATAAGCTGGAATTTTCATTGAAATCATTAATTTTTTAATTGTTTTTAATATATTTACATGCTCTTCTGATTCAATAGCACAGACTTCGTTAGGAACAATATCATGAGTTTTAAATTTGTAAAAACCATAAACCAATCTATTTTGTTTATCATAGCCAAAAGGAACTTGAATCTTATTTCTATAAAAATAAGGTTCTTCCATTCCAAATATTTGAGCGTTTTGAACTTTAATTTTTGCTATTTTTTCTATTGTATTAATTGCGTTTTGTTTTTTATATTCTAATTCTTTTTTATAATCTAGATTTTGAAATGTACAACCGCCACAACTTGTTGAACAAGGACATTTTGGTTTAATTCTATATTTTGATAATTCAATTAATTTAACAATCTTTCCAATATC
>JAQXNS010000085.1 GCA_029098125.1 bacterium | reverse complement strand
AGCGTTGATGTATTCGATAAAAACGAATTCTTTCAAATATATATAAATAAGGAAGAAAATTAATGAAATAAAAAGAGAAATCAAGGTTTTATAGCCATAAAGAGCCATATATTCTCTAAAATTTATGTCTTTTTTAACTTTTAATTCTCTTTTCATTGCCTATAACTTTCTAAGTTTAGGACTAGTTTCCTAGTCCTAAACGATTTTTAAATAGCTGCAAATGTAACTTCAACAGCGTTTACGCCTGCTGCAAGTGTAAATGTGTAGTTGCCATAAGCATCAACTGAAATTTCTTTTCCATTGACTTTTACACTTTCAACTTTGTATCCGCTATCTGCAATTGCATAAATTGTTGCGCTTTCTCCACTTCTACCAGCGAGTTTATCGCAATAAACTTTACCATTTGCTGTTTCATTTAATGTAACAGTTGCGTTATCTTCACTTAAAATCGAATCTTGTTTTTTACTTGAATCTTCAATAATAAATGAAGTTGCGTTTGTTTTAACTCTTACTGTTGTTGAATCAAGTAATGAATAATTCTTGCATTCAACTTTTTGATCGCCACGAAGTTCATAAACTTTTAATGCGCCAGTAATTTTTCTATCGAATGAAACATATGCAGTGTAATTACCAAGATCTAAAGCATTACCTTTATAATCAAGAGCATGAATTGTATAAGTTTCATTGATATTAGTTTTACCACCGTTTTGAACAACTTCATAACTATAAGTTGAACCTGGAGTTAATGCACCACTTTCAATTACAACACCTGTATATAAATCAGCTTCGTTAACTGTAATATAAGTGTAATTGTAAGTTGCGTCTGAAACGTTAATGAAACATTTACCATCAACAAATGCACCATCAAGTGGAATATCAATAATGTATCCATCACTGACTTTTGTCATTGCAAATGTTGATAAATCAGCATTTACGTGAACTTTTGTTTCGCTTGGGATGTAAATTTCTGTGAATTTTAATCTGAGAGTTTTTGTTCCATTATTATCAAAGATTGATCTTGAAGATAATACTGGTGCAGTTGCATCGATTACAATTTTATATGACTTAGTTTGTGTTGAACCATAAACTAAGTGATATGTGAATTTTAATGTATATTCACCATTTGGAATCTTAGTTCCATCATCTTTATAAAGTGGTAATTCACAATAACCTCTATAAGATAAAACTTTTGAACCAATTAAGTTTGCATTGATGTGAGATTTAAATAATGCGCTAGTATTTGTATACATATTTGTAATGTTTTTAGTAATTAATGCATTATTTTTTGAATCTAAGATTTTTACATCTGCACTATTAATTGATCTGTAAATGAATTGTTGAATGTAAAGAATGTCAGTTGTATTTCCGCCGATGTAGAGTGTGTAGCTTCCATCTTCATTCTTTTTGTTGACAATTTCTTTACCAAATGAGTAAAGATTGTTGTCATTTTTAAGAACAGCAGTTCTTCTATCATTCTTTTGGTAGTTTTCGAAACTATCCATTGAAATTCCACTGCCTACGTCAATAGATCTTAATGAATATGAATGACTTCCAACATAATTGACAAGATCACTTCCATATAATCTACCAACAGTGTTTCCATTTTCATCTTTTGTTCCGTTAACTCTGTCATAAATTGTATCTTTTTCAAATGAGAATGGTTCAACAGCATCAGCTTTTGAGTAATCTCCATAGAAACCAAGATATGGCATTGTAAGGCTTGGATTTTCTTCACTTTCAGCTTCGCCAACTGGAGTATATTTTACAAATCCTTCAATATATGTTCCATTTTGGAAGTTTGCTAAATAATCTTTTGTTTTTTGTGAAACTGTATAAGGATTAAATTCAACAAATTGCTTTGCTTCGCCAGTTAATGTAACTTCGCCAATTTCAACATCTTTTTCAAGAACTTCATCAAATGCTGTTTGAATCAATGCACCTTCATATTTTGCATCTTCAGTAACATAATTTGGAAGTTCGTTATCATGATTATGATATGCACTAAGTTGAGGAGCCATGACTGACATTGTAACTTTATATTTTGTTGTTTTTCCTTTTGGATTGTGGATAAAATTAGCAATTTTAATTGTGCCATTTTTGATTAAATTATTATTTTTTAATTCAACTTTAGCAAATCTGTTACCAGTTTCTGTATTAAAACTACCATCCTCAGAAACAATGGCACCTTCAAGATAAACACTTGAAGAGAGAGCTTTTCCAACATTTACAACACCTGCACCTTGTTTACGAGGTGAGTATGGAGCAACATCATTTTTAACATCGCTTTCAACTGGTGTATAAATTGTAACTTCTTTTTTATATTCATCAGTTGTAACCGCTTTTGATTCAGTAATTGCACCATATTTTGTGTTAACTGTTTGATATTGAGATGCAGTTGACATTGTTCTCATTGTAATTGTCTTTAAATATGCGACTCTTTCTTCTTCAGAAGCAAATTCTTGTTCACCAATTAATAAAGCAACAGCACCTGTGTAGTTTGGAGCAGCCATTGATGTACCGCTTAGATACTCAAAGTAATCTGGATCGAGTTCATCGACGTAACCTTGAGCGTTTGCTTTACCTAAAGTAGCACCTTTAATTGAACTTCCTGGAGCACTTATAGTTGGATTTAATGACAAATCACTTGCAGCACCATCACTTGAGAAGTCACTCAATTTATCTTTATCTGGGTTATCTTCTTCAGTTTTTTCAGCAAGTTTTGTTTTTCCTTTGAAACCACAATCTGCATCGTTAATTGTTGATTTTTCAAGTGAAGAGAGAATTGCTTGTCTATCTCTATATAAAACGAAGACGACTGGAATTGTTGGAATGTCATATAATCCATCACCAGCTGACCAAGACATACCGAATGAGAATTCAATTGCTGTTGGGTCATTGTTGATGACGATTAATGCACTACATCCTGCTTCAGATGCAGCTTTAGCTTTATCAATGAATGAAATATTACCTCTATCACAAATAGCAATTTTGCCCTTGAAATAATTTGGATCATTTGCAGTGACTGCGCTATATGAAGCACTATCACCATAATAATTTCCAGTTGAATCAGCTTTTCCAGCTGTAACAATTTCAAGTTCTTTTTCTGTATCAACATTTCCGTTTGCATCAGTGATTAATTTAGAAAGTAATTGTTCTTTTTCTTTTGTAATACCATCACTTCCATTTGAATAATCAACTTGATCACTATAACCAACAATATTTGAGCCAATTTTTAATGCTTTTTCATAATATTGTTTAGGATTTGTTGAACTTGCGATAATATTTGCAGTTTTTGAGTTTGCATAACTTCCTAAAATACCAGTATCTGTTAAATCAGTTGACCAGTTTTTATAAATTCCCATTGATGAGAATAATGATTTTCCTGCATTACCTGCAGAAATATTTGCACTACATCCATCACCTTCCAGTTTATCAATGACATCCATTGAAGTTGCTTTGTCTGAGAAATCATCAAGATCGCTACCAAGTGACATATTAAGAGCATCAACTCCTAAAACAGCACAATCATTTAATGCTTCAAGGATATCTTCATCTTTAGCATAGACACCACCGACTGAACTATCATCAGTTGGAATAACTTCGTAGAAAACCTTCATTAATGCAAGTTGAGCATTTGGAGCGATACCTGTGTATGTACCATTTGCACCAGTAATTGATGCTACGTGGTTACCATGTTCAGATACATGTGACAATACATCATAATCATTTGATGAAGATTCACTACTTCCACCATAGTCATAGTAGAATGGAATTTTTAAATTGTAATATAAAGAACCATCATTTAATGTTCCTTTATATGAAATATTATTTGCTTCTTCGCCAAGAGCGTTTTTCTTTTGTGCTACAAGTTTATCATAAGAAGCTTGTAAATCTTTGTATGAGAAACGATCTTTAGCTTTTTGAGCAGCTTCTCCAGTTAAAGGAGCGAATGCGTTGTGTTCAATATAGAAACCAGAGTCGAGAATTGCAACGAAAGAACCTGCACCACCATTTGATGAAAGTGGAACATTCATTGAAGTTGCTGATTGGTTATCAGCAATTGAACTTGCTTCGCTTGCACCTTCTGTATTATTTACATAAGGGATGAAACCTTCTTCGATTTCTTCCTCATTTCTCATTCCTGAATATGTTTCAGAGAATCTGTATGAAGTATTTATAGAAGCTTTTCTAACATGAGCAGCTTCTTTAATAACATTTTCAAGACTTTCATTAGCTTGAATTTTAATAGCATTGATTGCATCGTAAGTATCAACAACTCTGAAATTAAAACCAACTTTTGATCTTAAATCGTTTAAAAATTCTTCTTGAACAGCTTTAACACCATCATTTCCAAGTGATTTTTCAGTTCCTTCGAGTGAAACTAAGAAAGTTGCATTTCTATTTAATAAAGGATTATTAGAAATTGAACTATTTTCACCATTTGTTAAACATGCAAGAAAACCTAAAGCACCAATAGTAAGAGCACAAATTCCAAGTTTATTTCTTTTCATAATCTACCTCCTCTATTATTTAGCAAGACCAGCATTAGCTGAATTGATACCTGTTTCAATCCAGTCAACACTAGTTGAACCAAGGTTGCCACAAGCTACGATGAAACCACTTCCGCCACTACCAGTAAAGGAAATATCCCAAATTTCAACAGATTGAATGGTTTCTTTTGTTAAAGATGAATCGCTATAATGTGCTAACCACCAAAAACGGCCATTTTCAACTGGTTGACCAGCATATGCATTTTCAAATTCTGCAATTGCTTCTGAATCAAATGATTGATAACAAATTTCATTTCCAGCTGAGAAGCCAGCAAATTTAGCAAAAGTATGCAATTTATTGGAATTTCCACCTTCTCCAAGAACGCCTTTTATACCTTCAGATAAGTAAGGTCCGCCAAAAGCTCTTTCTTGATTTGTACCAAGATAAGCTGGTAAATCTTTTGTATCAGAAACTTTTGCTCCGATTGCAAATACGCTCTTTTTACCTGTAAATGTATAAATTCCATCATCAAGGACACAATATCCTTGGCCTTTATTTGGTGTATAGTAATAATTTTTATTGAAATAATTGAGTACAGTACTTGTAATTCCATTATCACCATAGCTAAAACGTGTATAGTTATCTTCAAGGAATAAATCAGCTAAATCTTGAACATGAGTATCAATAGTTTTATTTGGCTTTAAACCTTTAGAAATTGCTTTTTCAACTTTTGAGTTTTTAGCATTTCCAAAAGCAGTAACTTTAGCTTCTGTGATGCCATAGTTTCCAAAATCAGCTTTCATAGATAATTTATAACCATCACTAATTTCAATTGTGAAACGTGACATGATTGTAATCAATGAATCTGACCAACCACAGAAACTGAGGAATTCTTTTACTAATGGATATTTTTGAATTGTAAGATCACCATCATCATTATCACCAGGAACTTGTTCGATGGAAGTTGTTAAAAATCTGCCATTTAATGTTTTTGTTGGTAATAAATCAAGGGTGAAAACATTAAATAATGTTGCAAGTGTGCTTGCTTTATCCCACCATGAATCTACACCTGTTGTAACAACTGTTGATCCAACGATTGTACCAATACCATTTTCTTCAAATTGCATGATACCTTTCTCATTTCCATCAGTATATGTACAATATCCAATGTGAGATTTTGTATTTTGTGTTGAAAATTCAACATTTCCATCACTATTTGTAACGTTTTGATACTCAATATCTGAATAATAATTCTCTGTGTAAGTTCTTAGATAGTGGAAACCAGCAGCATCTTTTGTTGTGCCAACACTGTTTGTAATTTCAACTTGGAAATTTTTTGCAGTTTGAAGATTTTTAATTAAATCATAGATACTTGTATCTTTTGTGTATACCATTACAGAGAATGAAGCGGATTCAACACTCTTATCTTCGACAGAAACTGAAATTTCATGTGTACCTTCATAATCAAGAGTTGTTCCACGAATAATACTAAGAATTGGAGAAACTTTTGTTTCTTTTTTCAAAACGCCATCAACATAATCGAGTTGTTTAACTTCAAGACCTGTATCATCAAATTGTGGATAAACACCATCAACAATTTCATATGATGTCTTTTTAGGGAATTTTGAAATATATAATTTTGATTCCTTAATTGAATCATCAACTGTAATTGTGAAAGCAGCACCAACTTGATATCCATCAGCGCTAATAGTTACAGTCTGTGTACCTTTTGTTGATAAAGTTGCACCGTCTTGTATTGATGATTTGATTTGAGATTTTTGAATTTCTTCACCTGAAGTGACATCTTTTGTGCCATCAAAATACATGTAGCCCATTACAACAATGCCATCTAGTGAGAATTTTGATCCTGTTTTATATTTTGTTGTTGGTAAAGACAAAATTTCGAGTCTTTTTTGAGCACCTTCTTTGTTAAAAACTGTGATTGAAACTGGCGAAGATTGTTTAGCTGGATTCACTGTACTTTTTGCAACAATTTCAACTTGGCCAGGACCAACTAAAGTAACTAAACCATTTTCATCAACAGTAGCAACCGAAACGTCATTTGACGTCCAAGTGACTGAACCGCCACCAATAATTGTTGCTTGAAGTTGAATAGTTTCGCCAACTATTCCATTTTTACCACCGGTTACAATGATTTTTATATCTTCATTTGATGTTTGTTGACCACATGCAGTTAATGCAGATAATGATGCTACACCAAATGTAAGACATGTCGATAAAGTTAAAATAATTTTACCTTTTCTTTTCATTTTTTACCTCCTTATAAGCGACAAAAGAACCATAACCCCCCTTATTGAAGCCATGGTTCATTATAATATATATGATTAATTAAGCAGCTTTGCTGCCTTCAGACCCAGTACCTGTTTCTTCTGGTGTAATTGAAGAAAGATAAGTGTCAACTTTTATATTTGAGAATCCACCAACTGAACTTGAATCAATTGATAATATATCCCATGTTCCGTACCCAACAATTGTTGCAGATGTACATTCAAGGCCAATTTCAAATGAATCGTAATTCCCATCAAGATCTGTATCTAATAAATAGAATGAGATTCCAACAAATGAATATCCATGTTCTGATAATTTGTCAAAATAAGCATCACTATACAAGAATGCTTGAGATGACCATTCTTCAGCAATACCTTGATGATATAAAGTATATTTAGCGTATGCAGCTTCTTTTTTTACAGCATCACCTTGATAAAAAGCAGTAAATAACCACATATTATCAAAGTTTACACCAAGTGCACTATCTTCTTTTGAGAAACCATACCAATTACTTGGGGTATAGAAATCAAAAACTTGTTTATTTAAAGGTTTAGTTGCATCAATTTCAACTTCTCCATCAGCATTTAAGCCATATTTATAATAACCAGCAGAAACATTTTTTCCTTCAGGTATATTGACGATTCCCATAGTATTGTCGCCGTATTGGACACTATGATCATACCATTCGATTGACTTAGAATCGATTGAATAAGTTGAATAGCTGCCGTCTGGAGTTTCGCCATATCTAGCTGTAAAGCAATTAGATCCAACAATTTCTTGAGCAATAGTTAATTCAGTGTCAACTGCTTCATTAACAGATTTATTTTCATCTTCAATAAATGCATCAATAATTGGCTCTCCGGAAGTTCCAAAGAATGATAATCCGAATGCTAAACCTCCAATATTTTGGCCATTACTTGAAAGTACAACTTGAGAAAGGACTAATGGAAGTGTTGTACCATTTGCTAATTCAAGTGTTGTATCAGCAACAATCGCACTAGAAATGTCATAATTTAAAGCTAATACACCAAATCCAAATACGCCAAGAAGTTGAGTTGCAAGATCACTTGAAACAGCGAACATCTTATCACCTTCTACTTCTTTATATTGTAAAACATCACTAGAAGAATATTCGAGACCACTAGCATGTGTATAACCTAATCCAGCCATTGGATATTCTAAAGTTGTTGCGTAATGAGGTGTTTTATCAGAGGTAAACCCATCACTAACTTTAGCTCTCTTTTGAAAAATAATGTTATTCTCTGTTGAATTTTCATTATCGATTGAATATCTTCTAACTTCACCGTCTTCAAGGTAATAACCTTCTTCTAAAGAATAATCAAAATAATAATCTTCATTGACGCAATATAAAGGTGCTAAACCGTCTTCACCAATCATAAATGCTGTATAGTTTTCGCCAATTTGACCAAGACATTCAGTTAATAAATATCCAGGTTCAGCTTCAACATTAATTTTGAAACTCGTAGGTGCAATAGTTGTGTCAAGTGCAGTAACTATAACTTCGATTTCACCAACTTCAGTTAAAATAGTTCCAGGTTGAATTGATAATGTGTAATCAGTTGAACTAAGTTCGACTGCATTCTTTGTAGGAACTCCGTCAACACTTTTAACTTTTTTAACTGATAAACCTCGTGTTGTAAAAGCTTGTCCTTGTTTAAAACTTGTTGTTCCGTTAAATTCTGCTGCTAAAGCATATGTTTCAACACCACGTGTTGCATTAACAGTGAAATTGTTTGATAAAATAACACCTTCCGTATTAATTGAAGCTGTAATGATAAAAGTACCAACTTCAGAGACTGTTATTGATACTGAAGAATTATCTCCTTCTAATTCAACTTTACTTGATGCGTTAGATGTCCATAAAACTGTTGAATCTTCATATCCTTCATCCATTTTAATGCTAACAGTATATGGAGCATCAACTTTAACATCTATTGAGTTATTTTCATTCAAACCTAAAAAATGAATTGGGCTAGCGACTTCGCCTTTGCCGCATGATGCAAGTGCTCCAACTCCTAAAGATACTAGTGAGATGGCAGCAACTAATGTAAATCCTTTCTTAAACATAAAATTACCTCCTGTTTGAATTCGTCATATTATCCTATAAGGAAATAAAAAAGCACGAATAATATAATACATCTTAATGGAAAATTAATATTATCACATTTAGCATATTTTTGATGGACTTGTTGATATTCAAAATATGAGTACTAAAATGGAGAAAATTTTTCAAAAACTCTGCAGAACTCAATTATTTTTGTTAAAATATATAAAAATTAATCGTCATTTTTTCTTGTACTAATTAAATTTTCGAAATCCCATTTTTATAAACGTAAATTTTCACAACAACAAATTTTGCTTTTAAATTTAACAAATTCGCTAGAAAATTTTGCCTTAAAAATATTTGTTTACAAAACAACATATTTTTTGTTTCTATTATTTGACTTTTTTAATTTATAGGTATTTAATTGTTTTTTGATAAAAAGGATGTGCTTATGGATTTTGGAAAAATTATTGCGCCTATAAGTTGGTCAACTCTACCACCAGAATTTATGACAAGTTTACTTGCCTTTTTAATTTCACTTATTCTAATCCTTATTATTAATATAAAAGTAAGAAATTATGATCCTTTAAGAAAACCATCAGGTTTTATGAATATTTGCGAAATTGTTATCAATTTTGCCGACAAACAAGTTCAAGAGATTATGGGACCTGCTTTTAGTAATTTTGGTGGTTATATTTCTTTCTTAGGATTTTATATTTTAATTGGATTTTTTATTGGAATGATTGGCATACCAAATGTTTTTCAACCTGGATCAGAAGCTTTTTTACAAGCATTACCAAACCCATTTACAAACATCGCATTTCCATTATCAATTGCAATCTGTACTTTCGTATTAACGCATTTTACTGCAATAAAGTATAAAAAATGGTCGTATTTTAAAAGATATATAGAACCAATTCCACTATTTTTGCCCATCAATTTGATTACAATGTGGTCAAGTACATTATCATTAACACTTCGTTTATTTGGTAATGCACTTGCTGGCTATTGTGTCATCACTCTTATATATGTAGGTTTAGGTACGGCAATTCCACCTGAAGGAAGCTTTTTTGGTTTCTTTTTAGAACCACTTATTGCACCTATTGCCCACTTATATTTCGATATATTTGATGGATGTATTCAACTTGCTGTTTTCTGCATTTTAACAATGATCTATATTTCAAATGAATATGTTTCATTAGAAGAAATGGAAGAAGAAAAGGCACTAAAACTTGAAATTAAAAAGAGAAAAGAAGAAAAAAGACTATTAAAAAGCCAAAAAAGAAGCTTGAAGGAGAAAAAAATATGAATTTTATTGGATTAGGTATTGCATGTATCGCTATGGCAATTGCTGCATTAAGTGAAGGTCTTGCTGTATCAAAAGCAATGGAAAGTATTGGAAGAAATCCAAATTCTGCTAAAGATGTTAGAACTACAATGATTATTGGTGTTGGTTTAATCGAATCAATTGCTATTTATATTCTTGTCGTTGCAATTTTAATGGCTTTTGTTATCTAAAGAAGGAAAATATGTTTAAAAAGTTAATTAAAAATACAACTTTTTTCTTTTCACTACTTCTATTATCAAGTTGTGATACAAATGAAATTGGAGATAGAATCAAAACCACAGTCTTTGATATGCTTCCAAATCTTTGGGTTACACTAATTCAATTAACTATTTTCATCTTAGTTGTGATTCTTTTCATGATTTTTGCATATAAACCATTAAAAAAGAAACTAAATGAAAGAAGCGAATATATCGAAAAAAATATAAAAGATAGCGAAAACTCTAAAAAAGAAGCTCAAGAAGCTTTAAATAAAGCTAACGAAATAATCTTGAACAGTCAAAAAGAAGCTGGTGAAATTGTTCAAAACGCACAATTTACTGCTCAAGAAAAAGTTGCGACAGTTGAAAAAGAATTAGCAACAAACATTGAACATCAAAAAGAATTAGCACATGTAGAAATTCAAAACGAAAGAAAAAAGATGTTAGAAGATTCAAAAACAGAAATTATCGATACAGCTTTTAAAGCGAGTGAACAAATTTTAAAAAGAGAGGTTAAAAAAGATGACCACGATAAATTTGTTGACGAGTTTATCGAGGAAATGTCTAAGACAGTATGAACAAAGACGCTTTACTAATAAAAATTACTGAAGGCTTTTTTAAAAACGCAGAACAAAATAAGCTCGAAGTTGTTTATGGTGAAAATTTAAAGTTCATAGCTTGGTCTATTTCAAAAAATGACAATCTTAAAAATTTTTTAGATAATCCTTTCATTTCGCTTTCAGAAAAAAATGAAGCTTTAGACAACATTTTTGGTGATGTAATAAACTCAGATGTTTTAAGATTTGCAAAGATTTTATTAGAGCAAAATTTGTTAAATTCTATTTGGCAGGTCCGTCAAATTTATCATGATTTACTCAACGATTCTAAAGATATTTTAGAAGGAAAAATCTATACTCCTTTTGAATTATCAGAGGACCAAATTAACAAATTAGAAGAAATTTTTTCTCAAAAAACCCGCAAAACCTCAATATTTCATCAAATAATTGATAAAGATCTCATCGCTGGAATTAAAGTTGTTATCAATGGCTATCAATACGAATACACAATTAAAGATGAATTATCTAAAAGAAAAAATAAAATAATTCAAGCAATAAAGGAGGAAGAAAATTATGGAAAATAATTTAAATTCTCTTGCACAACTTATTCAAGATGAATTAAATAAATACGATCAAAAAATCGATTCCTCTTCGATTGGAGAAGTTGTTTCTGTTGGTGATTGTATCGCCACAGTCTATGGTCTTGATAATGCAATGTATGGCGAACTGATTGAATTTTCAAATAATTCATACGGAATTGTTATGAATATTAATGAGACAAGTGTTGGAATTGCTCTTTTTGGTAACAACGTCACAATCAAAGAAGGTGATATGTGCAAAAAAACCAACAAACTTGTTTCAGTTCCAGTTGGCGATGCACTTTTAGGAAGGGTTGTAAACGCTTTAGGTGAGCCAATTGATGATAATGGTCCAATAAAAACTAGCGAATATCGAGCTGTTGAATCTCCATCACCAGATATTATGGATAGATCAAGTGTTAATGAACCACTTGAAACAGGAATTAAAGCAATCGATTCGATGATACCAATCGGAAAAGGCCAAAGGGAATTAATAATTGGCGATAGGCAAACTGGTAAAACAGCGATTGCAATAGATACAATTATAAATCAAAAAGACAAAGATACTTATTGCGTTTATTGCTCAATAGGTCAAAAAAACTCATCTTTAGCTCAAATTGTTGCAAAATTAAAGCAATATAACGCTTTAAAATACACAACTATTGTCGATGCAAGCGCTTCTGAACCATCACCAATGCAATATTTGGCTCCATTTAGCGCTACTTCAATTGCTGAATATTGGATGCATAAAGGCAAAAACGTTTTAATAATTTATGATGATTTAAGTAAACATGCTATTGCTTATCGAACTTTACTTCTTTTGTTAAGAAGAAGTCCAGGAAGAGAAGCATATCCAGGCGATATTTTTTATCTTCACTCAAGATTGTTAGAAAGATCATGCAAATTATCAAAAGAATTAGGTGGCGGTTCTTTAACAGCACTCCCAATTGTTGAAACACAATCTGGAGATATCAGCGCATATATCCCTACAAATATCATTTCAATCACTGATGGACAGTTATTTTTAAGTACAAATATGTTCAATTCTGGTTTTCGACCTGCAATTGATAGCGGACTAAGCGTTTCTCGTGTTGGATCCGCTGCTCAAACCAAAATAATGAAAGAAGTTTCAAAAAATTTAAGAATGAAACTAGCTTCATATCATGAAATGCTAGATTTTTCTCGTTTTGGAAGTGATTTAGACAAAACTACGGTCTCAATTTTAAAGCACGGGGCTGTTTTAACTGAAGTTTTAAAGCAAAAACAATATATGCCACTTTCAACTTCTTCTGAAATCATTGATATTTTTATCGCTCAAAGTGGATTACTTGATGATGTGGAACCACATCAAATACATAAATTCTTAAAACTTTTAGATAATACGATATTAGCAAATGCAAAAGATATATATCAAAGCATAAACAATAAGAAAGAATTTTCAGATGAAGACAAAAAAAGAGTGACAAAAATGTTCGTCCAACTCAAAGAATCGCTAAAAGATTCAACCAATCATCTAAATGATGAAGAAATTTATAGATAATTATGTCTCAATCTTTATTAGCCATAAAAAATCGAATTCAAACAGTTGAATCAATTAGAAAAATCACAAATGCGATGAAACTTATTTCGAGTTCACGTTATTTAAAATTGAAATCTATTTATGATTCAAATATTGAATATTTATCACTAACAAAAAAACAGATGGAACTTTGTCTTTTTTATGCTGATTATTCAAAGTCAAAATTACCAACTTGTATGACAACAAACGATGGAGAAAAAACATTATATATTTTGGTAACTTCCACTTTAGGACTTTGTGGAGCATATTATCATAACATTGAAAAATTTTCTGAAAAGTTCCTTACAAAAAATGATGATGTTATTTTTATTGGCGAAAAAGGATATAGACATTTTAAAAATAGAGTTGGAAAAGTTTATGATGAATTCATAAATTTAGAAAACAATCTTTCTTTTGATGAAGTAAATGCCTTCAGACACATACTTGATAGTTACTATAGAAAAGAAAAATATAAAGCTATTTATATCATCTATTCTGGGTTCAACGATAAGCATGAAGTCAAGCCAATTTGCGAAAAATTATTGCCCCTTGAAGTCAAAGAAAATTCAAAAAACCCTGCAGAACTCGAACCAATTTTTGAAAATAGCCCAAATCAGGTCGCTGATTTATCAGTTCCATACTACCTTGATGCGCTCATTTATAACTACCTTTTGGAGAGCAAAATGTGCGAAGAATTTTCAAGAAAAAACTCAATGGATAATGCTTCAACAAGTGCAAAAAAATTAATAAACGAATTAACCATTAGTTATAATAAAATTAGACAACAAAGAATCACTCAAGAAATTACTGAAATCATTTCTGGTTCAGGTGATTCACTAGAACTTTTTTAGGAGGAAGGTATGATTAGCGAAACAAAAATTACAAGCAAGAAAAAAGAAGCTGATGTTGGCTATGTCGTTCAAGCAATTGGCCCAATCGTTGATGTTCGCTTTAGAAGCGGATTAATGCCTTCTTTAAAAACTGCTCTTACTGTCACAATTGAAGTAAATGATACAAAAAAAGAACTAATTCTTGAAGTTGCTCAAGATATGGGAAACGACACAGTTCGTACTATCGCAATGGGTCCAACTGAAGGTATTAAGAAAAATCTTAAAGTAATTAACACATATAAACCAATCGAAGTTCCGGTTGGAAGAAATGTTCTTGGTAGAATGTTTAATGTTTTAGGTACGCCAATTGATAGAAAAGGTGAATTTATCCCAGAAAATAAGAGTCCAATTTATGCTTTACCACCTTCATTTGCATCTCAACCAACAAAAATTGAAGTTTATGAAACAGGAATTAAAGTAATTGACTTGCTCTGTCCTTATTTAAAAGGAGGAAAAGTTGGTCTTTTTGGTGGCGCTGGTGTTGGAAAAACAGTTTTAATACAAGAATTAATTCATAATATCGCCACTCAAAAAAATGGAATTTCAATTTTTGCTGGAGTTGGTGAACGTTCAAGAGAAGGTAACGATTTATATAATGAAATGAAAGAAAGTGGAGTTTTAGAAAACACTGCACTCGTCTTTGGCCAAATGAACGAAACTCCAGGTGTGAGAATGCATGCTCCATTGAGTGCTTTAACGATGGCTGAATGGTTTAGAGATAAAGCACATCAAGATGTTTTATTATTTATTGATAATATATTTAGATTTACACAAGCTGGTAGCGAAGTTAGTGCTCTTCTTGGAAGAATGCCAAGTGCTGTTGGATATCAACCAACATTAGCAACCGAAATGGGGCAACTTCAAGAAAGAATTGCATCAACTCGTGATGGTTCAATCACTTCTATTCAAGCTGTTTATGTTCCTGCAGATGATTTAACAGATCCTGCTCCTGCTACTACTTTTGCTCATCTTGATGCAAAAACTGTCTTAAGTAGGCAAACTGCATCACTAGGAATTTATCCAGCTGTCGATCCTTTAGAAAGTAGTTCTAACATCTTAAATCCTAATATTGTAGGTAAAAGACACTATAAAGTTGCAAGAAGTGTTCAAGAATTGCTTCAAAGATATAAAGATCTTCAAGATATTATTGCGATTTTAGGTATTGACGAACTTAGCGATGAAGATAAATTAGTAGTTGATCGTGCTAGAAAAATAAGAAATTTTTTATCTCAACCATTTTTTGTTGGCGAACAATTTTTAGGGATAAAAGGAAAATATGTACGTTTAGAAGATACAATTTCATCTTTTGAAAGAATTTTAAATGGCGAAGGCGATAATCTTCCAGAACAAGCATTTTTGTTTGTAGGTACATTTGATGAAGTAATAGAAAAAGCTAAATCTTTATAATTATGGCATTCGATAATTCGTTTAATATAAAAATTGTTACTCCAAACAAAGTTATTGATGGCATAAAAGCAGAAAAATTGACTGTTTTAACTAAAGAAGGAATGATTTCTCTTTTATCTCATCATGTTGAATACATGACTGTTTTAGAAATTTCAACGATCGAAATTCTTTTTAATGGCGAAACTACTCATTACACAATAGGCGGAGGTCTATTGAGATTTTTAGAAAATGAAAATACAGCAATTTTAATTGTTAAAAGTTTTTGCCCAGTCGAAGAAATTAATATCTACGAACTTGAAAAAGAAAAAGAAAATTTATCCCAAAAAATCAAAAATTCTAATAGTGAAATTGAACATAAAGCAAGTGAGCTAGAACTTAAAAGAGCGATTAATAGAATAAATGCCAAAAAATCCTTTAATAAATAAAATGCAACATAATTAAAGGAGATTTTTTTAAAAAATGCTTGCAATAATGTCCCCTAATGGTCTAATATAAATAGGCACGCAGGTGTAGTTCAGTGGTAGAACACCAGCCTTCCAAGCTGGTTATGCGGGTTCGATTCCCGTCACCTGCTCCATTAGAAAAGCAAGGGTTTGATACAATGATTTCGGTCAGTATCAATCTTTTTTTTAGCACAAAAGTAAAACATCACTTTCCGCCAGTTTCTAAGAGATTAGAATAGGCAAAAATAGCAGTTTTTTCTAATTTCTTTTATTTATGGCTTAAATTTTATAGAGATTTTGATGCTTTTAAAGTGCTCCCTTTGCCAAGTACCAATCAAATTATGTATTAATATATTTGTTTAAGTAGCGTTTTGTGTAATATATTTTTGTGATAAAATACGCTTGCGCAATTTCATTTCTATGTTTAATAAAAACTAAGGAGATTTACTTTATGGTGTGGGGTACGTTTACTATTACGCACATTCTTTCACTTTTGTTGGGCGCAGCTATTATAATAGGACTTTACTTCGCGCTCAAGCACAGAACAGAAAAAACGCAAACAATAGTTTTGGGAATACTTTCGTTTGCTGGAATTGCGGCCATTATCTTTAACCTCGTGGTATGGAATTCTCCCATAGAATACTTGCCTTTACATCTTTGTTCGCTCAACGCGATGCTACTCCCAATCGTTGTGTTTACACGCAACAAGTACCTTGGCAACCTTCTTATGCTTTGGTCCATAGGCGCTCTTGCGGCGCTTGTGCTTAACACTTCTGTGGCGACGGCGAAGATTACAAGCTGGGTTTTTGTATTCTACTATTTCCCTCACGTGCTGGAATTTGGCATACCGATTATTCTTTTCAAACTCAAACTTATAAAGCTCGATAAAAAGTGTATCTGGTCCACAGTGGCTATTTCTTTAGGTGCTTACATAGCAATTCACTTTATCAACGTTTTTATCAACCAGTACTGTATTGCAAATAACATACTTGACTGGGCGGGCGAGGT
>JAQXNS010000084.1 GCA_029098125.1 bacterium | reverse complement strand
TGAATTTAAACGTGCAATGTTAAATCTTAATAAAGAGAATATAGATTGTGATTTTTTAAATAATATTGAGTTAAATAAAAAAGTTAAAGTTTCTCGTTATTTATTAAATTATGAACGGGCTTCAATGGTTATTAAAGATTTATATTCAGAATCCTGATTTTATATATATTATAAGGATATAGTAAATATTTATTGTTTTTTGCATAATTTGTTCAAAAATTTGTCAAATTTTCTATTGAACTAAGGTCTTTATTTTGGTAAGATAATTCAGCAACTGAAAAGTTCTTATTTTTTAGTCAATAGGTTGATACACCAGGATTCGTGTATTAAAGAGAATTAAAAGGAGAAGAGAGATGCCAACTATTAATCAATTAGTTAGACAAGGTAGAACAAAATCTACTTACAAATCAAAATCACCAGCACTTTTAAAAAGATTTGACTCTTTAAATAAAAAAGAAACAAACCAAGATAGTGCACAAAAAAGAGGTGTCTGTACTCGTGTCGGTACAATGACTCCTAAAAAACCTAACTCAGCTTTAAGAAAATACGCTAGAGTTAAGCTTTCCAACGGTTATGAAGTTACAGCTTATATCGGTGGAGAAGGACATAACTTACAAGAACACTCAACTGTTATGATTCGTGGTGGAAGAGTCAAAGATCTTCCAGGTGTTAGATACCATATCATTCGTGGATGCTTAGACTGCGCAGGTATTGAATCTCGTAGACAAGGTAGATCCTTATATGGAACTAAAAAACCAAAAGGAAAAGAATAATAGGGAGGAGAAGTAATTATGCCAAGAAAGGGTAATGTTGCTAAAAGAGACGTTTTACCAGATCCAATTTATAATTCAAAGTTAGTTACTCGTTTAATTAACAAAATTATGTTAGATGGTAAAAAAGGAACAGCAGAAACAATTTTATACAACGCATTCAAGAAAATTGAAGCAAAAACACAAAAACCAGCAATGGATGTCTTCGCAACTGCAATCAACAACATCATGCCAGAAGTCGAACTTAAGGCTAAAAGAATTGGTGCAGCTAACTATCAAGTGCCAACTGAAGTTAGTGCAGAAAGAAGAGTTACATTAGGTTTAAGATGGCTTGTTAATTATTCAAGATTAAGAAAAGAAAAATCAATGGAAGACAAACTTTGCAACGAAATCATTGATGCTGCAAACGGAACAGGCGCTTCAATCAAAAAGAAAGAAGATACACATAAAATGGCAGAAGCTAATAAAGCTTATGCTCACTATAAGTGGTAATTTATTACAAGTAAATTTTAGGAGAATTTTATGGCAAGAGAATATGATTTAGAGCATACTCGTAACATAGGCATCATGGCTCACATCGATGCTGGTAAAACTACAACAACTGAACGTATCCTTTTCTTCACCCATAAAATCCACAAGATCGGAGAAACCCATGATGGCGGCGCTACTATGGACTGGATGGTACAAGAACAAGAAAGAGGTATCACAATCACTAGTGCTGCTACAACATGTTTCTGGAAGGAAAATAGACTTAACATCATCGACACTCCTGGGCACGTCGACTTCACAGTTGAAGTTGAACGTTCATTAAGAGTACTTGATGGTGCTATCACGGTTCTTGATGGTAAAAACGGTGTTGAACCTCAAACTGAAACAGTTTGGAGACAAGGTACTAAATATGGTGTTCCAAGAATTGTTTTCGTTAACAAACTTGACGCTATCGGTGCTGATTATGATATGAGTTGGCAATCAATTCATGAAAAATTAGGTGCTAATGCAAGACCTGTTCAATATCCAATTGGAATTTCTAGCACATTAAGTGGTGTCATCGACATTATTAAAATGGAAGCTTGGGACTATACAGATGCTCAAAATCCAAAATTAATTCCAATTCCTGAACAATATAAAGATAAATGTGAAACTTTAAGACAAGAATTAATTGAAGACTTAACAAATTTCGACGACGATTTCTGCATGAAAGTCCTTGAAGGCGAAGAAGTAACAGTTGACGAAATTAAAGGAGTCATCAGAAAAGCAACAATTGCTGGTGAATTCCACCCAGTTTTCTGTGGCAGTGCTTATAAAAACAAAGGTATTCAATTATTACTTGATGGTGTCATTGATTACTTACCATCACCTCTTGATATCGCACCTGCAAAAGGAACAACCGATAGAGGCGAACCATATACATGTATCCCATCAGATAACGCTGATTTAGTCGCTCTTGCATTTAAGATTGCTACAGATCCATTTGTTGGTCGTTTAGCTTATGTTAGAGTTTACAGTGGCGTATTAAAATCTGGTAGCTATGTCATTAATACAAATAAGGGTGTTAAAGAAAGAATTGGACGTCTTGTCTTAATGCATTCAAATCATAGACAAGAAGTTGAAGCTCTTCACGCTGGTGAAATAGGTGCTGTTATTGGCTTAAAGAGCACTACAACAGGTGAAACTCTCTGTGGAGAAGGCGTTGATGTTACATTAGAATCAATGGAATTCCCAGAACCAGTTATTGAAGAAGCTATTGAGCCAAAAACAAAAGCTGTTCAAGAAAAAATGTCACTTGCATTATCAAAACTTGCTGAAGAAGACCCAACATTTAAAGTTCATACAAGTGAAGAATCTGGACAAACAATTATCGCTGGTGTTGGTGAACTTCACCTCGATATTATCGTTGACAGATTAAAGAGAGAATTTGGTGTCCAAGTTAATGTTGGTAAGCCACAAGTTGGATATCGTGAAACAATTAGAACAGCCGGAGATTGTGAAGGTAAATACATCAAACAATCTGGTGGTAGAGGTCAATATGGTCACGTCGTTATTAAATTCGAACCAAACGAAGGAAAAGGATTTGAATTTGTTAACGCAATTGTTGGTGGAACTGTTCCAAAAGAATATATTAAACCAACTCAAGATGGTTTAGTCGATGCTTTACAAAGAGGCTTAGTTGCAGGATATCCAGTAATTGATATCAAAGCTACATTACATGATGGTTCTTACCATGATGTTGATAGTAGTGAAGCTGCATATAAAATTGCTGCAAGTATGGCATTAAAAGAAGCTGCTAAAAAATGTAATCCAGTTATTTTAGAGCCTATTATGAAAGTTGAAGTCACTGTTCCAGAACAATATTATGGTGATGTTATTGGTGATATTTCACGTCGTAGAGGTCAAATGACAGGTGAATCACAAAGAGGAAATGCTAAGATTGTCGAAGCAGAAGTCCCATTAGCAGAAATGTTTGGTTACGTTACAGATTTACGTAGCTTTACACAAGGTAGAGGTTCCTATTCAATGGAATTCGACCACTTCGGTGAATGTCCAAAATTCATTCAAGAAGAAATTATTAAGAAGAGTGGTACTAAGAACTAATTTTGTTCTTAGCACACTTGATTATTTATTGAAACTGATAAAAAAATTAAGTAAAATATTAGCATTGCGAAAGCTATGTATTAAGTAGGAGGAAAAATTTACTTATGGCAAAGGAAAAATTTGATAGAAGTAAGGTACATATGAATATTGGTACCATTGGTCACGTTGATCATGGTAAAACAACATTAACTGCTGCTATCACAACAGTTCTTGCAAAAAATGGTATGGCTAAAAAAATGGCATATGACCAAATCGACGCTGCACCAGAAGAAAAAGCAAGAGGTATTACAATCAATACTGCTCACATCGAATATCAAACAGCAAAAAGACACTATGCACACGTTGACTGTCCAGGGCACGCTGACTATGTTAAAAACATGATCACTGGTGCTGCACAAATGGATGGTGCAATCCTTGTTGTTGCTGCTACAGATGGCGTTATGCCACAAACAAGAGAACATATCTTACTTGCTAGACAAGTCGGTGTTCCTTACATCGTTGTTTTCTTAAATAAATGTGATTTAGTTGATGATCCAGAATTAATCGACTTAGTCGAAATGGACGTCAGAGATCTCTTAAACAAATATGGATTCCCAGGAGATGAAACACCAATCATTAGAGGTAGTGCTAGAAAAGCTCTTGACGGAGACCCAGAAGCTGAAAAAGCTATCATGGAATTAATGGATACAGTTGATAGCTACTTCCCAGATCCAGTTAGAGATACAGATAAACCATTCTTAATGCCAATCGAAGACGTCTTAACAATTACAGGCCGTGGTACTGTTGTTACAGGTAGAGTCGAGAGAGGTACAGTTAAATTAAATGACCCAGTTGAAATTATCGGTGTCAAACCAACAGTTTCATCAGTTGTTACTGGTATCGAAATGTTCAGAAAAACACTTGATTTCGCAGAAGCTGGCGATAACGCTGGTATCTTATTAAGAGGTATTTCAAGAGATCAAGTCGTCAGAGGACAAGTCTTAGCAAAACCAGGCTCAATTACTCCACACAGCAAATTCACATGTCAATGTTACATCCTTACAAAAGAAGAAGGTGGTAGACATACAGCTTTCTTAAGCAACTACAGACCTCAATTCTTCTTCCACACAACAGATATTACAGGTACAATCACTCTTCCAGAAGGAACAGAAATGGTTATGCCAGGTGATAACGCAACATTTACAGTTGAATTAATCCACCCAGTTGCTGTTGAAAAAGGTACTAAATTCTCCATCCGTGAAGGTGGTAGAACAGTTGGTGCTGGTACAGTTAGCGAAATTATTAAATAATTTTACTATCAATCTACTAAATAAGCCTGAGAAATCAGGCTTTTTT
>JAQXNS010000083.1 GCA_029098125.1 bacterium | reverse complement strand
TAATAAGCAACCATATTTATCAATTAAGATTGAAATCAAAGATGATGCCAAAAATATTGGTGGAATCAATATTTTTGGAGAAAAGTTTGGTGACTATCCTCAAGGAATAGTGCTTAAAATTAAATATAAATAGATTTGATTATATCAAGCAAACTCTTCCATAAGTCGCAAAAATTCATAAAACCTAGGAAGAGTGAATTCTATAAAACCATAATTATTTGATTGAAGTATTCCTTTTTTCATGAGCCTTGAACGATAAACGGAATATTCATTATTAGGAAATTTAGTTTTTTCAAGTAATTCTTTTGTGTTGATTCCTTCCTTATTTATACTAAACAATATTTTTCTTTCGCTACTTGGTGTATCTTCATATATTTTTTCATATACATATTTTGTTAGATATTCATCGTATTCACTTAGAAGTTTTTCATCAACTAGTGGCTTATCTTTTTCACATAACAAATATCCAAGAACTTGATATGCAAAAGCATAACCATTTGTTAATTTAGCTAGGATGATAGAATCTTCTCTATTAACTTTTAAAATATTTTGATAAGACAAAGCGATATCATTTAAATTTAATGGCTTTAAATCGATAATTTGGGCTCTATAAAGGAAAGTTAGGCTATGATTATTTTGTATAGATCTAATATTTTCGTATAGGCCTGTCATAAAAAGGTAAATTAGCATGTTTTGTCCTGCAAGAGATTGGAAGGTATGGGCAAATTCTTTTATATTTTTGCTGTTAGTAACCTCATCGATTGTGATCAATACTTTAATTTTACGTTTTTTAAACTCAGTTAGAATTTTTTCAATTACGGATTCAGGTTCAACAATAGGTGGTTCTTTATCTATAGAAAATGAAATTCCATATACGGACAAACTAAAAGAGGATTTTAAAAATAAATGTTTGCTATTACCTTTTTCATATAATTTAGCAGCTAGACTTAATAACATATCTCTTTCTGGGTTTAAGCTTATAGTAATCCAATCATCTGATTCGCTTAACACAGAACTAACATAATTTAGTAATGATGTTTTACCTGAACCTCTAACACCTGTTATTAAATATGTTTGTGTACTTATTGGATCCTTATTAAAATCAGAAATAATCTTTTGGCACTCAATTGGTCTTGGTATATAAAATTGAGGAACTTTGCCAAATGTTAATGTAAAAGGATTATTTTTCATAATTTACCTCCTAACTCATTATACATTTTTTGTTATCATTTGTCATTATTTGTTATCATTTGTTATCATTTTTAAATTTGTTATCATTTGTTATTATTTGTTATCATTTTTTAATTTGTTATCATTTGTTATCATTCACTTCAACGTTTATTTTGCAGAAAAAGATTTAACGTTTTCTTGAGTAACCGACAAACGTATTTTATTAGCGATTAATTTTAAAGATTTACAAAAATAATTTAGTTCTGCAGGCTTTTTGATAAATTTTCTTATTTTATTTAATCTTTCAAACAACCGATAGGAATTACAAAAACACCATCATCTCTACGATATCCATATTTTGTACCAGTAATAACGAGCTTTAAATCTGGTAGTCTTAATGGGCATTGTATTTCTTTTGCATTATATCTTTTTATCAATTCTTCAATCTCGCAAAGGTGTCTCGCGCCTTGATCGACTTCATGCTCACCAAGCTTGAATTCTATTAGAGCGTACCTACCATCGTTAAGGTGAAGAACAGCATCCGCTTCTAAACCATACCTATCATGATAATAAGAAATTTTTCCATCGAAAGCAGAAGAATATATTTTTAAATCTCTTATGCAAAGTGATTCAAATAAAAATCCCAATGTTTTAAAATCTTGATCAAAATATTTAGGTCCAACTCCTAATGCAGCAACCGCTATAGATGGATCAACAAAGTTTCTTTTTTTGCCTGTTCTTATTGCACTTTTTGATCTAATAGAAGGACACCATGCTTCTATATCTTCAATAATGAAAAGTTTTTCAAGAGCTTGTATATAGTCGTAAAAAGTAGGCTCACTCATATTGCAGTTAGCTTTTACATCTTTATAAATTGTCTTGTTTTCTGCTAATGTACACAAATTCCTTGAGTAAGATTGAAGAATAGTCATTGCAAAATTAGGATTCTTCTTTTTGTTGTCAATGTTTGATATATCCACGTTATATGTTTGCTCATAAAGTTCTTTTGCGACTAATAATTTTGCTTCTTTATCATCTGTAACTAAGCATCTAGGCCAACCACCTCTACAAATAGCGTATACCAAATCGTCGAAAGATAAATTTGAGATACAGCCATTAAATTTACTAGGATTATCAAACAGATTTTTAATACTAACTTCACCATTAGATTCTTCAGTTTCATAAAGACTCATAGGATTCATTCTACAAGTAGCGATTCTCATTGTACCGGTATGTGGGGTATTAATATCTTTTGAACTTGAACCTGTTAAAAAATAAGAACCAACATCGTTAGGATTATTATCACAATCAGTACGAATTGCTCCCCGTATTTTAGGCGCATCTTGCCATTCATCAAAAAGAATTGGTTTTTCTTGTTTAAGTAATTTGCTTGGCATTGTGTTAGCAATTAATAACAAATTATCTCTCTCATCTTCATCCTGAAATTTGACTATTGTTTTACATTTAATTGCAGCAGTTGTTGTTTTTCCACATCCCTTTGGACCTATTATATTTATTGCATTGAATATTTTTAATTTTTTATCAATTATTTTATCTACGATTCGCGATTTGTACATACTATTACCTCGCTAATATTTTAACTAATTTAAGTAATTTGTGCAATTATATTTAAGTAATTTGTGGCATTTCATTTAAGTAATTTGTGCAATTTCATTTAAGTAATTTGCGATAAAATGAAAATTAGTTATGAAAAATTTTAAAAAAGACCAAAAGTTTTTATTTTTTATGGTCTATTATCAACATGGATATAGGAATAGCGAAATGGTTCTATTCCTAGTGGAATTGCTTTATAGTTCATCAAGGTATTTAAAATTTATTTTTATGCTCATAATGCACCTATATTATCAATTATTGATATTTTAAGACTTTTTTCTGTTAAGAGTCTTTCTATATATGAAATATCAAAAAAACTTAATTCTCCATTTATTAATGTTTGTTCAAATATTGCAATACTTGAAGAAGTAGGTTAATTAGAAGTTAACTACAAAGTGGAAACATGGAACATTAAAATTATATTCGGCAGTAAGTGAAGAAAATCAAAAGATCATTTATATCTCAAGGAAAAGTGATAAAAATTAAATATAAATCCTAAATTTAGGATGAAAATATATGTTTTAATTTAAACGAGTGCATTATTTATAGCAAAAACAAATTTTGATCTATCAAAAATTCCTAAAGCTGAAGGTGGAATTTGTTTGATGATTGCGTTTTTTTAATATTTTAGCGTTTTGATGATTGCGCTTTTTTAAGATTTTAGCGTTTTTATGATTGCGCTTTTTAGAATTGGCATATTTATATTGACATTATCATTAAGAAAAATAACAATAAAAATACTCCAATTGCAATGTTTATTAAAGACCAAAATGGTGATGGAAATTTTGAATTTTTACGCAAAAACCCTGCAGATTGCGCATTAAATTTTAAAAAACTCAAAGAAGAAGTAGTAAAAGATTATAAAATTGTTCACTTTGGAAGCTTATTTTTATCAGATAAAAAAGCAAAAAAAACTTCCTAGATTTAGTAATTTATGTTAACAAAAATACACTAAAATCTTTTGATGTAAATATTAGAAACGATATATTTAAAGAGAATGAAAATTACTATTCTTATTACCTTGAATTTATAAAACATATGGATATTGTTAAATTCACAAAAGAAGAAATTTTGTCTCTTTCAAATAAAACTAATTTAGAAGATGCATTATCATATTTTTCATTTTTAAAGATAATATTCATTACTCTTGGCAAAAATGGTTCGATGATGTATTACAAAAACAAAATTTATACAAAGTCTGTCGAAGAAGTCGAAGTTGTTGATTCAGTTGGAGCAGGAGATTCCTTTTTTAGCGGTGCTCTTTATAAATTAAACAGTTTCGATGTTGATAATTTGACTGAAGATCAAATTTATGAAGTATTAAATCTTGGCAATTTATGTGCAAGAAAAACATGCTTAAGCAAAGGTGCAACTAATGCTTATAAGAGTTTAGAGGAGGTTATGTCGATACGAATGTGAAGGAAAAAATCGATTTAACTGTAAAAAACTACAAAAAGAAAAGAAATGAAGCAAAAATAAACAAAGAAATATATAAAGAAAGAGAAAAATATCATAAATCTGTTCTTGAAGCAGAGAAAAGAAGAGATTTTTCGGAAACAAATCCTCATGAAGATTCATTTATTTCATTAATTAACATTAATAAAATTTATGATAATCATGTTCAAGCAGTTTATGATTTTAATCTTGATATCAAAGAGAAGGAATTTATAGTTCTTGTTGGTCCATCTGGCTGTGGTAAATCTACAA
>JAQXNS010000082.1 GCA_029098125.1 bacterium | reverse complement strand
TTTAAATCTTTAAACAAAAGAACTTGGTAATATAAAACAAAATTTATAGCACCAGAAATGGTGCTTTTTTTAAAAAAGTGTCCTAAACTGACACTTTTTTAAAAAAATCTAATTAATAATTAAAAATTTTATAGCAATATTTACTAATACTTATGAAAGTTTACTATCTCGATAATATAAATGAATTCTCAATTAATATATCAAATTTATCTCTCGTCCTTGGACTTTTTGATGGTATACATATTGGGCATGCTCAACTAATTTCATTTGCTAGATCTAATACGCCAAATAAATCTTTAGGTCTATTAACTTTTGATAGGACTCTAAAAGATAATGAAGGTGTTCTTATTAATGAATATGATAAAGAAAAAAGATTTGAAGAATTAGGTGTTGATCATTTATTTATTATTAAGGCCGATGATGAATTTAAAAAAACACCATATGAAAAATTTGTTGATTGTTTAATTAACAATTTTCATCCTAAAAAAATATTTTGTGGACCTGATTTTAGATATGGATATTTAGCAAAAGGTGATGTTGATTATCTAAAAATGAGATTCTCCTCAGTTTATGTTTTAGATTTTATTAAAGATTTTAATGAAAATAAAATTGCTAGTTCAACAATTAAAAAGTTAATAAGAGATGGCGAGGTCAAAGAAGCTAATATTTTTTTAGGAAGACCATACAAAATTAGAGGAAAAGTGATTCATGGCAAGGAGAATGGTAGGAAAATAGGTTTTAAGACTGCCAATATTTTGCCTGAAGTTGAATACGTAATGCCTAAAAGAGGAGTTTATTTCACAAAAACAGAAGTAGATGGGGTACTTTATAATTCAATTACGAATATTGGAATTCATCCTTCAATCTCCCCACTTAAACAAATTTTAATTGAAACTCATATTTTTGATTTTGATTTTGATATTTATGATGAAAATATTTCTGTTTATTTTTATGAATTTGAAAGAGACGAAAAAACTTTTGCTTCTTTAGATGAATTAAAAGAGCAAATTAACCTCGATAAATCAAATGCAAAAAAATATTTTCGCTAGGTTCATTTTTCTACAAAAATCGATTACTTTTTCCTTGATTTATCGATAAGTTTTCAATAAAATTTTACTTGTACTTTAGACATTGCTTTCGTTTTCCCTAACGATTTGCGTTGTTTAAAGCGAATTTATATTGAAGGGAGAAAAAATATGGCATTAGAAAAGAATGTTAAAGCTGATCTTGTCAAACAATTTGGAAAAGATGTTAAAGATACAGGTTCAGTTCAAGTCCAAGTCGCAATCTTAACTAAGAGAATTCAAGCATTAACTGCTCACCTCAAAGCTAATGATAAAGACCATGTAGCAAGAAGAAGTTTACTTATTCTTGTTGGACAAAGAAAATCACTCTTAAGCTATCTTGAAAGAAATAATCGTGATGCTTACATCAAATTAATTCAAGAATTAGGATTAAGAAAATAATCATTCAATTTAAAATGTTAAGACCTTATAATATATAAGGTCTTATTTTTTTATGAAAAAGGTAAACGCGTATTCGCCAATCAAATATTTTAAAAAAGAGATGATTTTTGGGCCTCTTTTTAAAATGTTAGAAGTTGTTTTTGAACTTCTAATGCCTTTTTTGATGTCCTATATTATTGACGATGGGATTAATTTTGCGCTAGATACAGGTGATTTTAGTAAAATTTATATCCCAGGATTAATAATTTTTGGATTTGCTGTATTAGGACTTCTTTCAACTTTAGTTTGTCAATATTTTGCTAGTGTAGCTTCACAAGGTTATGGCACTAAATTAAGAAACCAGTTATTTAAAAAAATAACTCATTTATCATTATCTGATATAGAAATAATTGGTAAAGGTAATTTAAATACCATAATTTCTAATGATGTAAATCGTCTTCAAGTTAGCGTTGCTATGATGATTCGCCTTGTTTTGAGGGCACCTGCTTTAATCATTGGATCTTTGATTTGCGCATTTTTTATTGATACTAAAATTTCTTTGATATTTTTAGTTGTAGTTATTTCAATTTCTATTATTTTATTTTTAATAATTTTTAACTCCTCAAAAAAAATAATTGAAGTTCAAAAAGAAACTGACAGCTTAGTAATGCAAGCAAACGATTCTTTAAGTGGGATGAGAGTAGTTAAAGCATTTAATAATGAAGAAAAAGAGATAAATAATTTTAAGAAAAAAACAAATCAATTTTTTATTAAGATGAAGAGTGTAAATATCATAAACGCTTTGACGAGTCCTTTGACTTCACTTATTATTAATTTTGCTATCGCGTTTGTTATTTATTTCTCAAGTAGTTCGATTATTGATCAAACTGGGATTACTAAAGGTGAACTTTCTAGTTTAATTTCATATTTAAA
>JAQXNS010000081.1 GCA_029098125.1 bacterium | reverse complement strand
AAATAACCTCTGAAAAATAAAGGTCAGTTTTTCATTAATTTATTTGTTTTGTCCATTTTTAATCATTTTTGGACGATTAATGAAAATGATGGACGTATAAAAAATTACTTATTTGGATTCTTTATATAATAAGTGTTCTTTGCGTTACCTTGTCTAATAATAATTTCTTCTTCAACAAGTCTCTTGATAGCATTTAAAATAGCGGTTCTGCCAACTGATGGGCATGAGGATATTACTTCACTTGCCACAAATTTTCCAAGTTTGTTATTTACAAAAGCTTTTACAATATCATAAGCAGTACTTTTTGTTTCGTTTCCTACATATTGAACTCTATTTTCAAACTCCACATAGCAGGCAAGAATTGTTTTAAGCATATATCGAATAAAAGGAACTGGATCATTTTTGCCTTTCTGCCAATCTATATCAGATGCTTTCAATGCATCATAATATAAGTCTTTATTCTTCTCTATTTCCTTTTCAATACTTATGTATTTCCCTACATGATAACCATTTTGGTAAAGAAGAAGTAATGTTAATAATCTGCTCATTCTTCCGTTACCATCGTTAAAAGGATTAATGCAAAGAAAATCCAATATAAATACAGGAATAACTAGTAAAGGGTTTATTTTTTTGCTTGCAATTGTACATTCGTTGTTAAAAATTTATATTAGTTTTAAAGCCTTTTAATCTATAAATATTTACATTAATAGTGGAGTTCTGCAGCGTTTTTGAGATATTTATGGAATTTTAGTCAATAAAAAATCTAAATTTTTGTTATCATTTTGCAATTAACTAATTTTCTTTTTCGATAATGAAAATTATGTTTCATCTTCAGTTTTAACATAAAATAATTTTTTATTTAACAACTCGTGCTTTTTATAAACTAGAATATTATCTATTTGAATACATTAGGACAACATCACTTAGTAAACAAAATTTTGCACTATTATTTCATGCTTAGATTGAAAAGGGCATACCTCAGTTTTATAATCTTTTTTAAATATATGAGGAGTTAATTATGAAAATATTAAAAATTATTTGCGCTCTATGTGCTTGCGCTTTAGTATCATGCGGTAGATCTCGCGATATTATTAATAATGATATAAATAATGACAACAATACAAACGTTGATAAAGAACCAGATAATGGTGAAGATACAAAGGATCCTTCTAAAGAAGACCAAAGTTCAAATAATCTTACATTTGAAGTTATCAGCGAAGCTGAAAAAACATGCTGTGTAATAAGTTGTAAGGAATATTATGGCGATAAACGTGATAGTATAATTGTAATACCTGGAACATATAATGGATATAAGGTCACACGTGTTGGTGATGGAGCATTTGATAGCTGCTATTTTATTAAGGAAATAATAATTTCTGATGGGGTTAAAGAGATAGGCGATAAAGCTTTTATAAACTGTACATCTTTAAACTCTATATCAATTCCTGATAGTGTATTAGCAATATACAGTGCCGCATTTTTGGATTGTTCTTCTTTAACATCAATCACTATTCCAAAGAACGTTAATTTATTGAATGGGGGCATATTTAGTGGCTGTTCATCTTTAGTAGAAATTAAAGTTGATGAAAATAATCAATATTATGACTCTAGAGAAAACTGTAATGCGATTATTGAAACAGCTTCAAATACACTAATTGTTGGCTGTGTAACTACAGTTATACCTTCTAGTGTAACCACAATTGGAACGTATGCCTTTGAAGGTTGCGATTCTTTAACTTCAATCGCTATTCCAAACAATATTGCAACAATTCAATATTCAGCTTTTAGCCATTGCACTTCTTTAAGAACAATCACAATTTCAAGTGGAGTAAAGCAGATAGATATATGCGCTTTCTTTAATTGCCCTTATTTAGAATACATTAGAGTAGAAGAAGGCAATGAAGTTTATGATTCTAGAGATAACTGTAATGCCATCATTGAAACTTCAACAAATTCATTATTACTTGGCTGCCAATCTACAACAATTCCTAATGGTATAACTTCAATTGTCGAGCATGCTTTTCAAAATTGTATATTTTTATCATCCATCTCAATTCCTAATAGCGTAACTTCGATCGGTGAGTTTGCTTTTCAAAATTGTGATAGTTTAACCTCCATTACAATCCCAGATAGTGTTAATTTAATTGGTGAATTTGCGTTTAACACTTGTCGTGGTTTAACAAAAATCGTTATTCCAAAAAGTGTAAATAAGATTTACAGTTCTACTTTCAGAAATTGTGATTCTTTAATAGAAATAAGTGTTGAAAATGGTAATGAAGTTTATGATTCTAGAGATAACTGTAATGCGATTATAGAAACTTCAACAAATTTATTATTATTTGGCTGCCAATCTACGACAATTCCTAATAGCGTAACTTCAATCGGTTCACATGCTTTTGATTTCTGTCTTAATTTAACATCCATCTCAATTCCTAATAGTGTAACTTCGATAGGTGCACATGCTTTTGAATACTGTGTTAGTTTAACATCCATTTCAATTCCTAATAGCGTAACTATGATTGGCGAATATGCATTCATGTGTTGTTATGCTTTAAACGATATTAGATTCGACGGAACTATTGATCAATGGAATTCAGTTGAAAAATATGAATATATATTTCTCTATGTCCCAGCTACTGTAATTCATTGCGTTGATGGTGATGTTGCAATAGAAAACTAAACATTATAAAACGTAAAATATTGATACCTCGATTTAAAATATTTGATATTTTCTAATTAGAAGATTGTAAAAATTGAGAATATTTACAAAAATAGTGAAGTTCTGAAGGGTTTTTGAAATATTTTCGCTATTTTAACTATGTAATTTTTGATTTTTTTGTGGTTGTCTTTCCATATCCTTTAGGACCAACAATTAATGCTTCACCAAATGATTTTTATTTCAAATCTAGCACATCATCTTTAATTCTTTTTTGTAATTTATCATAATGCCACCAACTATCTGACAAAATTTGTATCAACTTAATTCAATATTATTTTACAAATTTGAGGTATTTCATTTTACAAAACCGACATATAAATCATTCGTATTTGTGCCAACCAATTTATTTATAAACAAAAAATAATAAGGTTTATGCTTAGATCAAACCCATTATGGATTTTTAAATATAAAATTTTTTAGCTTTGCTTATTTACTAGCTGATGAAGCTAGAGCTTCTTCATTAAGAGAAAATAAATCTGAACCTTTAATTATTTTATTAATCACTTATGAGTTACCAATAATTTTATGGATTAATTGCTAATTACTTTCATATTAACACTGTATTAAAACTGAAAGAATTAGCAGTTTTAATAATGCAAGGTGTTAACTCGTATTTCCTTTCTAATTTAAAAAGGAAAGGAAATATAAATCCATTAGCTAGATTAATCGTTATGGACATTCATATTTATTTAAATGGAAATAAGAAAAATCAAAGGTATTTCTTTTAAGCAGTGGGTTAGTGCTAGATATTAAAGATTGTCTAATATCTTTAATTTTTCTAGCTGATTCCATA
>JAQXNS010000080.1 GCA_029098125.1 bacterium | reverse complement strand
TCCACCCAGTTGCTGTTGAAAAAGGTACTAAATTCTCCATCCGTGAAGGTGGTAGAACAGTTGGTGCTGGTACAGTTAGCGAAATTATTAAATAATTTTACTATCAATCTACTAAATAAGCCTGAGAAATCAGGCTTTTTTTATACGAAAAAAGCACATTTTTGATAAATGTGCTTTTTGTTTAGATATTGATTTAGAAACGTGAAATTATATCAACTAATATTTCAAATGCAATTGCACTTGACTCTTTGATCATATTAGCAAACTCTTCAGCACCTCCGTTTTTAGTATCGCTTACCCCTTTAATAAAGATAGCTGGAACGTTATTTACATAGGCAGTTATATAAATTGCAGCAGCTTCCATTTCGCATATTTCTGCTTGAAATGTATTATGCAAATATTCTCTATCTTCGATGGTTGCGACAAATTTATTCCCTGAAGCGCATGTAACAAGTTTTAAGTCTGGTCTAATATTTTTAACTAAAGATAGAATTTCAGAATTTACCCTCAAATATTGGTCATTGATTAGTCCTAAGTGTTCACCAACTTTTGAATCATCAATAGGAGTAGTGTCAAATTCATAATCTACTATTTTTTCAACAATTACAGTATTGTTTAAATCAATTTCATCGACTAAAGAACCAACAACACCATAATTAAATATAAAAGTGACATTATATTTATCAATTAAATGTTGAGTAGCGGCAGCGGCTAAGATTTCACCAACACCACTTAAAATTGTATATACTTTTTTGTTTCCAATTTTAACTTCAAATACTTTAAATGGACTTTTTTCTATTTCTTTATATGAATTTTTATCGATTCTTTCAAAAACAGTTTCAAATTCTCTTTTACTTGCAACAACTAAACCGAATATTTGCATATTTCACTCCATAAAAATAAAAATACTTGATAGTAAAATTCCTATCAAAATATATAAAAAAGAATATTTACTTTTGTATTGTTTAATAATTTGTGGAAGTAATTCTATAACTAAAACATAAAATAAACTTCCAAACGAGAATGATAAAATTATACATTTAAACATTTCTCCAAGATCGATATTTGAAATGAAAAATCCAATTATTGATAAAATATAGGCTGGTAATGAACTTATAAGTGTCATTGCAAAAGAAAATTTTGCAGATTTTTCAGCATTTTTAAAGCTATTAAACATCATAAAACCAATTTGAAGGTTGTGAATAAATAAAACAACGCTCATTAATAAACCTTCAGTTGGAATATTAGAACTATTTGCTGTTAAAAATGAGATTCCTAATGATAGTCCTTCAGGGATATTATGTGCAAAAATTGCAAGTAAAAATATAAAACTTGATACTAATAAATTGTTATTCTTAAAAATTTCTGTTGAGTGAGCGTGATCATGACAATCATCTTCATCATTTTCATCGTGTTTATGATGATCAGCTAATTTATGTGTAATCTCATGAAGTATAAAAAACAATAAGCCGCTACCAGTTCCAATTAAAATAGGAAGTAGTGAAGCAAGGAGAGAATTTGAAATTACTGCGCTAGCATTTTCTCTTGCTTCTGGAAAAAGTTCAAAAAATAGCAGTGCAATTATTCCACCGACTGTAATATTTTGCAAAAAAGATAAAAATTTATTATTTTCACTTTTTAAAACTAAAGAAAGACTAGCACCTAAGATTGTTGCAAGAATTGTTCCAAAAAATGAAAAAATGAACATCCAAATCATGATATATATTATAAGGATTTATGAAGTGAAAACAAATTATTTACTACTTTTTTGATTGTTTATGAAAATTTTCATTAATTTTCAGAAAACTGAGTGATTGATGAATAAATTTTAAGCCTTCTTTGTTGCTTAGTGTTTATCATATTAAAAAGAATTTAGAATAAAGATTAAAAATGGTAGAATATTAGTATGAGAATTGGAATATTAGGTCAGGGCGTTTCAGGAATATTTTTAGCCCTATTTCTTAAAAATAATAACAAAGATTTAGACGTAACTATTATTGATAAAAATAGCATACCAGCTAGAAAACTTTTAAATACAGGAAATGGTAGATGTAATTTAGCAAATTCAGATATTAATGAAAAAAGTTATAACTCACCATTTGTTAAAAATGTAGTTGATGCATTTAACTCTGAAAAAATCATTGAAACTTTGAATAAATGGGGAATTTTTACAAGAAATTTCAACACTTGCATATACCCATATTCCTTAAGTGCTAGATCTTTTGCTGATTATTTAATAATTTTAGCCAAAGAAGCAAAAATTAAATTTGTAAATGATGAGAATTTTTTAGATTATCATCTAGAAAATAATAAAATAATCGTTGAAACTAGTAAGAAAAAGTTCACTTTTGATAAATTTGTTTTTGCAAGTGGTTCAAATAGCGCATCTTTTTTAGGTGGAAGTAGCTCAGTAATTAATTGTCTTGAAAAACATGGCTATAAAATTAATACTTTAAAACCAGGTTTAGCACCTATTAGAACAATTGAACTAACAAAAAATGCAGAAAATCAAAAAGTTAAAGCAAAAGTAACTTTAATCATCGATAAAAAAGTTATTTATGAAGAGACAGGTGAAGTACTATTTAAAAAAGATGGATTAAGTGGAATTGTAATTTTTAATTGCGCCTCAATAATTGCAAGAAGTTCTAAATTTAAAAAAGCTACAATCTCTTTAGATTTAGTTCCTGAATATTCATTTGATGAGATTTATAAAATTTTACTTGAGCATAATTCGACTTCAAAATGTTCAGTTTTGAATGGATTTTTTACAAAAACAATGTCTGAATATATCAGAAAAGAAGCTGGAATTAAAAATTTATCTTCATTTACAACTTCTGAAATTAAAAAAATCGCTCAAAAACTTAAAAATTTTGAATTCACATATAAAGAAACATATAGTTTTGAAAACTCTCAAGTCACTGTGGGTGGCGTTGATTTAAATCAAATAAATGAAAATTTTGAGAGCAAAAAAGAAAAAAATATCTATTTAATTGGTGAAATTTTAGATGCTGATGGCTTGTGTGGTGGATACAACATTATGTGGGCGATTGCATCAGCAAATCAATTAGCCAAAAATTTCTAATTATTTAAATCAATTTCAACAAATTTATATTTAATTTCTTCATTTTTATTAATTTCAAGAATTAAATAACTACCTTTTTCTCCATCTCTTGGTCTTGTTAATGAACCAGGATTGAAGACGAAGGTATTTTTTATTTTTGTAGCAAGTTTTTTATGTGTGTGGCCAAAAAGGAAGATGTCACATTCAAGATTTTCAATATATTTTTCAGGATTAACTTGAAAATGAAAATTATTTCCATGTTCTAAATGTATTTTATAGCCTTCAATTTCAATATCTCTAGTTGTAGGTAAATCGATAAAATCGCAATTTCCTTTTACACCACAATATGAATGAAGCATGTATTCTGGTAACTGGCTATCACCAAGATGATAAAAAATTGATGCATCAAAATGCTTTAAATATATTTCATTAAGTAATGAATAATTTCCATGTGAGTCGCTAACAACAATGATTTTCATAATGTAAATATAAACTAATTAAAATGAAGTGTTAATAATTTGTTCAAAAAGTAATAAATTAAAAGATTTTATTCATTTATTCTTTTAAAACTTAAACGAATATATATAATATTTCTAGTAGGAAATGAGTAGTGATGATTGACAAAGAAGAACAACGTCAAACCCCTTATTTAGACGCTTACGAAAGATATTTAAAGGAAAATACTACAGTTTTTGATGTACCTGGTCATCATCAAGGCAAAATCAGAACTGATTTTGACAAAATTTTTACTCATGTAGTATATAAAAATGATGTTAACTGTCCTCGTGGGATGGATAATTTAATGCATCCAACAGGAGCTATTAAAGAAGCCCAAGAACTTTTTGCTAAGGCAACTGGCGCTGATTATTGTAAATTTTTGGTAAATGGTTCGACAAGTGGCAATTTAATTATGCTTTTGTCTTCATTAAAAGCTAATGACAAGATAATTTTACCTAGAAATGTTCATAAATCTGTCATAAACGGACTCATTTTGAGTGGTGCAGTTCCAATTTTTTTAATGCCTGAGATTGATAAAAATACAGAAATTGTCAATCAAATCAGTTTTAATGAATGGAAAAAAGCTATTGATTCAAATCCTGATGTCAAAGCAATATTTATTATTAATCCAACATATTTTGGTGCAACTTGTGATTTAAAAAAGATTGTACATTATGCTCATGAAAAAAATATTATTGTTCTTGTTGATGAAGCTCATGGAAGTCATTTTTATTTTTCAAATAAACTTCCAATGACAGCTATGGCTGCAGGAGCAGACATGTCAACTTTATCAATTCACAAAACTGGTGGAAGTTTGACTCAATCTAGCGTCCTACTTGTTAAAGGAAACAGAGTTAATGAATTTGAAGTAAATAAATCTTTTAATTTGATTACAACAACAAGTCCTAGCAGCATTCTTCTTGCAAGTTTAGACGCTGCAAGAAAATTTTTAGTTTTTAAAGGAAGTGCGCATTTATATAAAGCAATAAAATTAGCTCGTCAAGCTAAGGAAAGAATTGATCAAATTCCTGGTTTTAAAGCTCATTCAAAGGATTATTTTGTAAAAACTTGTAGAAGTTTTAGCTATGATGAAACTAAATTATGCGTTGAAATAGATAAATTATCAATTTCTGGTTTTGATTTATATAAAATTTTAAAAGATAAATACCATGTACAGATTGAACTTGCAGAAACATATGTATTTTTACTACTATTTACAATTGGTTCAACTCAAAGCGATGTTGATAAATTAGTAGAAGCATTAACTCTTATATCTAGCAAATATTATGATCCATCAACTGTTTATCAAGATCATCATTATATGGAAAATTTTCCAAATATGGTTATCAGACCACGTGTTGCATATCACGCTCCACTTTTAGTATCCAGTTTAAAAGATGCAGTTGGCAAAATTTCTAAAGAAATGATTATGATTTATCCACCTGGCATCCCTGTAATTGTTCCAGGTGAAAGATTTACTCAATCTGTTGTAGATGAAATCGAATATTACATTGAAAACAAAGCAACTATTCTAAGTGACTGGAATCAAACCAGAGAAGTTAGCGTTATTGATGAAGAAAATTGGAGTTTAGCTGATAAAATTGACTAATTTTCTATTTTTTCCAATAATTAAGCATATAAAATCGTATTTATTATGTTTATGAGCGAGGAAAGAATTCGTTTTCTAATATCTGAATTCAAAAAAGGAAATCAACGAGTATTTGATGAGTTTTTTAATTTGACTAAAAACCAAGTATTTTACAACATTTTTAGTATTGTTAAAAATTCCGAAAATTCAGAAGATATTTTGCAGGAAGCATATGTAAAATTTCTTCTCAATTTAGATCAAATAGATGAAAATTCCTCAATTTTAGGTTATTTAATGGTTATTTCACGAAATTTATCATTAGATTTTCTCAAAAAGCATAAAAAATTAGTCGTACCACAAGACGGGGAAGTAATTGTATCTACAAATGATGAAAATTCAATTGATTCAAACATGATTATTGGATGTGCAAAAAAGATATTAAAAGAAAAAGAATTTCGAATATTTATTTTGCACACTTTAAATGAAATGACATTTGAAGAAATATCTAGCGAAGTAAAAAGACCTCTTGGAACCGTAATTTGGAGTTACAACAACGCAATTAAAAAGATTAGAAAGGACTTAAAGGTATGAAAAAAGTTGATGATCGAAAAATAGTTGATACTTTAAAAAAGGCTTCTTTTTATAATATTAAAACTACATCATCAAGCATCCTTGAAAGATATAATTCCAAAAGAAAAAGTTATGTAGAAAGTATCAAAAAGCATAAAAAACCATATATTTTTGGTGGAATTTCGGCTCTAGCAATGGCTTCCGTCGTTGGAATAGTCGTTGGAATAACTTTTTCAAACTATGAAAAGAACATTCGAGACATCAATGAAACTTATGAAGAAGTTTTTAAACCTATTCACAACGAATATCTAGCAAAACAACTTGTAACTTTTAATACATTTAGCGCAATAGATTATAGTTCATATAAAACTAACGAGTTAAATAGAGGCTTATTTTTGAAGAATAAATATTCTGTTTGCCCTGATGAAGACAATAAAGAATTGCTTTTTAATAATGCAGTAGACACTTTCGATACATTTTCATACGGTGCAAAATCAATTTTTGAGATGAACAAAATTCATTTACTTGAAGAAGTGACTGTTTTTTCATACCAAAATGTCGATTATGACATAAAAAATTCATTATTTATAGGTGATAAATTGATTGGAAATTACTATTTTAGGTCAAATTATATTGAAAATGAGTCACATAAAGGGCTTTTTGTTGATTCAAAGGACTGCTTTTTTGAAGTTCACATTAATAATGAGTGCGAAAAAGATGATGAAGAAATAAAAGAGAAAGTAATTTCAACCTTTATCTCGCTAAATGGAAAAGATAAAAGTGTTGTAAAAATAAAAAAAGAAACAGAATTTGAAGGTGCTGAAAGCGAAAATTCATATTCATTCACTTATTTTGAAAATAAGGAAAGTCATCGAAGTAATTCCCCTTTATATACGCTTGAATATGAAATTGAAAAGGACAATGAAGACTTAGTTGCAGAAATTTCTTATAAGAAAAATGGTGAAAAAAGTATTTTTACAGATATTGAAATGATAAATGAAAATGAATTGCAATTTTTGCCAGAAAAAGTAATGGATTGTGAAGGATTTGAAGATTTTATTCAAGTTAAATTTTTAGAAGGCAATAGAATATATTCTTCAAACGAATTTAATACCCTCAAATAATTGTTAATACCTCAATTTTATAGTATATTTCTTACTAGATTGAGGTAATATTTATGAAAATTGTATTAATTAGACATGGTGAACCTTCTCCAATTGATCATAAATTGACAGAAAAAGGCGTTTTAGATGCAAAAGCCTTAAAAGAATTCTATAAAAACGAACATATTGATAAAGTTTTCTCATCCCCCCTTGATAGAGCTTTAGATACGTGCAAAATTTTTCTTGAGGAAAGGGATGAAAAATATGTAATTTGTCCTTGGCTAGAAGAATTTGTTCATCCTGTATATTTAAAAAATAATGAAGAACCAGTTCTAAATTGGGATTTTTTACCTAGTTTTTATACAAAGAATGATGATTTATATGATCCAAAGACTTATTTAGAGACTGAAGTGATGAAATCCGGAAATATTAAACACTACTATGATTATGTAACTTCAAATTTTGATAAGATTCTTGAAGAAAATGGCTATAAAAGAAGTGGAAAATATTACGAAGTTATCGATTCAAATCGCGATGTTCTTGTCTTTTTCTGCCATCTTGGAATAATTTCCGTTATTTTATCACACTTAACAGGAATTCCATACTCAGTTCTTGCACAAGGTTTTGCCTGTCCAACAACTGGTGTGACCACAATTTATAGTGAAGAAAGAGAAAAAGGAATCGCACAATTTAGATGCGTTTCATATGGAGATATTTCACATTTAAAAGCAAATAATATCAAACCATCTTTTCATGCTCGCTTTTGTGAGACATTTGATTCAGACGAAAGACATTAATTTCCAATAATTTTTATCCTTTAATCGTATTAATAGTATAAAAACAAAGGAGAAGTTTATGAAAATTAGGAAATTAATGTTATCAAGCATTGCTTTACTTGCTGGAGTTGGGATGGTTTCTTGCGGAGACATGCTTGGAAATGATGAAAGTTCAGTTTTTTCATCTACACAAGAAAAATTTTCAACACAAGCTGTGACTAGTTTAAGCATGATTAATTCACTTGGGTTTTCAAACGGTTTTAATCGTAAAGCTAAGCAAATCAGTGATGAAGACAAATCAAAAATTGAACAAATTCTTCCAACCTTAGATCTTTTAATGAATAATGGAATGATTTTTGAAAGCCAAGTAGTTGAAGAAGCAGTTGTTTTTAATGATGTTACTTATAATTTCAAAGAAACAATTTCTTTCGTTAATGAATCATTAGAAAAATCTAGTTATACCTTACTTTATAATTTAGAAGAAGCAAACGACTCATCAATTAAAGCAAAAAATGATCATCACGACGATGATGAAGAGGATGAAAAAGGGCATCATGGAGATCAAAGTCACGAGAATAATAGTGAAAATTGCACAAAAATGGATGAAGAAACAAAAATTTTTGGAATCGCTATGATTAGTGATGAAGTATTTTATGAATTTGTAAGCGAAAGTGAAATCGAAGAACACAACAATAAAAAAGAATACGAAAGAACATTTAAAATTATCGTTAGTGAAAAGGATTATATTCTCGTCGAAGAAGAGAACGAGGTCAAAAATAACAAAACTGAATCTTCATTTGAGTATACAGTTGTTGAAAATGGAGCCAAAGTTTTGAATTATTCTATCTCAATCGAAAATAAAAATAACAAAGATGTTATTGAATATGAGATTGATGATGTTGAATATGAAATTAAAAGAACAATGAATGAAAGTGGCGAAGAAATCTATAAGATTGAAGTTGAAAACGAACATGATTATGAATTCGTAGTATGTTACAAAAAAATTACAAACGAAGACGGCTCAATAAGATTTGTCTCAATGTAATTTAAATCTAATAAATTCGTATTTAAAAATTCTACGAATTATAGAGACAAATTATGATAAAGAAATAAGACAAAATTAAAGCCAAATCATTGAAAAAACTTTAAAAAATAAGAGTGTTTTCTACAATATTCTGATAAAAAACACTCTTTTTTGATGATTTTTTAACTTTTTTGTAGTTGTTATTTCATACTTTTATTAAAAATTATTTTAGCATTTTACTTTCCTTTCATATTTAAATTTCCGTCAATTTAAACTATAATTTTAGTATGATTTTATCCGATTCAAATTGGTCAACTTTTTGGAGCGACATCTGGAATTCTTTAAAAAATTCCCTCGCTAATTTACGGGAATTTTGGTTTGGCTCATCAGAGCAACAACCATATATCGTAAATTTTTTGGCTGCAATTGCATTTTTGATTCTCGGATTATTATTAACTCGTTTATTTTTAGCAATTTTGAGAAAATTATTCAAAATTGATAAAAAATTGATTAAAGATAGAACAATTAAAACTTTTTTATTAAGTCTTATTAAAGTTATTGCAAATATTGCAATAGTTATAATCTTTTTATTGATACTGAAAG
>JAQXNS010000079.1 GCA_029098125.1 bacterium | reverse complement strand
TTATACAGTTATTTTTCTGAAGATTTTTCAAAAACCCTGCAGAACTCAACTATTTTTGAAAAATTATTTAAATGAAAGGCTCATTCTGACGCCTAATTCAAAATAAACTGAAGATGATTTATCACCTATTGTTGTAGCTGCAGATTCAGTTGCTTCATTATATAATTCAGTAGCTAATGCATATTCATTGAGAGTAATTGAAGCATAAGCGCTTGAAGAAACTGACATTTTATTATCGCCAACTTCAGTTTTGTTTTCCATGCTATTTGAGTATTCAACCTTAACGCCATCACCAACAGCATAATATTTGATTTTGCTATTTTTTGCTGTTGTTGCATCTAATTCTTTTAAAACTTCATCAAGATTGGCAAAACGATATTGTTCTTTTGCTTCGCTAAATGTAATTGAAGTTTCAAATTTTGATCCAGGTTTTAATTCTTTAAAACCCATTTCTTTGATACTAGCATCAAAATCTTCTTGAGAAATACCAAGTCCTTCTAATCCTTCACCTTTTATGTCAAATTTATACTTAACAAGTTCAGTAGTTAAAGTAATAGTTGTGTATTCAGGGATTTCTTTTGCAGCAGCCTTTTTAACAACATTTCCTGCTTCTTCTTTTGATATTTCTTTATTTCCACATGATGTAATTGCAAAAGCTGTAATTGCAACTGGAATTAAAAATAAATTAACTTTTTTCATAAAAACTCCTTTTTTATTATTTTAATTTGCTTTAACTTATTTGTAAATATTTCTATTATTTTATGGACAAATATATATAAATAGTACAAATATAAAAAGAGGCAAATGCCTCTTTGTTTTATAAATTATTTTTCTATTGAACTAGATGTTCCTTCAAAATTTAATACAACACTTTTCGATTGTTCTTCCATTGCTTTAATTCTTTGTTCTCTTCTAGCTTCTCTTTCTTTTTCTCTGTCTTCAGCTTTTGAAGCCATGCTAAGTGATAAAGTGAAGATGAATGTTCCAAGAATTAATGTAATGACACCAAACCATTTAAAGTCAATACCACCAAGAGTCTTAATCATTCCATCATTTGGTGCTTTGAATGGTGAATATGGCAATGAAGCATAATCATTTATAAGACCTAAAATTAAGAAAATTAAGGCATTTAATGCAATAAGAGCACCAATAATAAACCAAACAATTTGTTTAACGGTAAATCCTTTAAGTAAGTTATTTGTTTTTTTGTTTTCTGTTGGATAATTATTTTTCATTGATTATTATTCAGGTTTAACTTCTGGTTTTTCTGCTTGGTTTTCTTGTCTACTTCTTGTATCTTCGATGAGTTCGTTTAAGCAAGGTGTGTATGTATCTCTCCAAGCTTTTTCTGCATCTTGAACAAATGCAGCAATTTTTTGGTTACAATCATTGAAGACATCTGCAAAAGTTTTACCTTTTGGAAGATCTCTTTTACCGTTCATCATTTCAATTGAAGCAAAAATTGCATCTAAAGCGTTTGTATAAAGTTCATCTTTACATGTTGCGTGTTGTCTAACTGTTGCGATACATTTAACTAATTCATTTAAATCATTTTGAATGAAGTTTGATTGTGGAGTAGCTTCACCTTTTGATTCTCTCATTACTTTGTTGAATTCTTCGAATTGACGATCAATTTCACCATTTAATGTTAAGAAAGCAACTGCTCTGTAAAATCTTTCATCAGCAGCAACAAGATTTGCAACTTTTTCTTCTAAAATATTGTTTGTTCTAGCGTGATTGACATGAAGTTGAATAATTGAATTTAATTCTTCATGTAATGGGATAACATTTTGGAAAATTTTAACATTTTGAGCATGATCAATTCTTAATTCTTCGTTTTTTCTAACAATGACAGTTGATGCATCACTATAAAATTCATTTCCAAAAGCTTCTAATCTTTTTCTTAAATCTTCACCTTTTTCACCATTTTGATCTAAAAATACTTTTAAAGGTGTGTTAAGTTTAATTTCATTAACGATTCCGTTTCTTTTGTAATCGTAATATTTTGTGTCAAAACCATCTGGTTTGTTTAATGTGTATTCAAGAGTATCCCTAACTAATGAATTGTAATAAACAAGTGACACAATAACTCTGCTAATAGTTTCCATTTTAATTTCTCCTAACTTTACTATTTTACTATTTTTCTGAAATATATCTAGATAAATCTTCAAACTTTTCTATTGTATATCTAGCATATTTTTTAACTGCATTAGGTGCGTGGCCCATGCAGAAACTATTTTTTTGAAAAACTTTAAACATTGAAATATCGTTACCACTATCTCCGACAACATAAACGTCGTCTTTTGATGCATTCATCGAAGACAATAAATCTAATAATGAAGAGGCTTTAGAGCAATCTTTTGCTGTAATTTCAATTACGTTTTTCGACCGATTACATTCAACATTATCATAAACATTTCTTAAAATGCTATTTATTTGTTTTGCTCTATTTTGTTTACGTTTTCCTAGACCAAAATATATCATTATTTTAAAAATTTTGCCCTCTTTTAGCTCTTTGTAATAATCTTCTTCATTAGAAAGCAAATTTTCAGCATATATTCCTGTTGTTTTATAATAAAGTTTATAAAGCCAGCGAATAAATTTACTTTTGTATCTTAGATAAATTGAAAGACCATTCTCTGTCATTAAAAAAATACCAGGAATTTTATAGGTATTCTTAATTTCTTCAATGATTTCATTTGCTTCATCATTAGGAATAGCTTTTGAACGAACTAATTTTTCACCATCATACACGCATCCGCCATTATAAGAGATTCCAGCGCATGGTCTTCCTATCCTATTAATAACTTTTTTAATATATGAATGCGATCTCCCGCTGATTAAAACAACCTTTCCTCCATTATCAATAAAAGACTGAATGAAAAAAAGGTTTGGTTTTGAAATCATACCTATATTATCCTTAGGATAAAACAAGGTTCCATCTAAATCTGTTGCTAATATTTTAGCCATGGCAATATTTTATCATTCAGCTTCACTAAAGTAAAAAGAAAACGCCATTTTCATGACGTTTTGAGTATCAAAATTTGATATTACTATTTAATGTCAGTTTTGTTATCAGCTTGAAGTAAGCCATAACCTCCATCTTCTCTTTTATATACAACGCTGATTTTTTCATCGTCTGTATCTAAATATAGATAGAAATCGTGACCAATTGCTTCCATTTGTAATGCAGCTTCTTCAATTGTTATAGGTTTCAGATGAATGACTTTAGTTCTAACTGGTTTTGCAGTTTCTTCTTGTTCTTCTTCATCTTTAATAGCTTCAAAAGCAATAGCTTTACCAACTCCTGCACGGTCATAACGTTTTTTGAGTTGACTTTTGAGTTTTCTCATTTGGCCAAGTAATTTATCAATTGCGAGATCGAATGCCTTATACAAATCATCACTCTTAACTTCAGCTCTAAAAGTAGTATCAGTACTGAAAATTGTAATTTCAACTTTTGCTTCGTTTTTCTTATAAGTTCTAACTACTGCTCTACAAACTACTTCATCATCATTTTTGAAGTATTTATCCATCTTGCTTAATTTCTTTGTTAATGCGTTAGAAATAGCTTCAGTGACAGTAATGTTTTTACCAACTATTTGATATTTCATTTATGATACCTCCTATGTATTTTGTTTATTTTATTATAACTCAAAACAAGAAAAATCAATAGATGAAAAATAGAAAAAAATAATAATTTTACAAAAATAGTTGAGTTCTGCAGGGTTTTTTGGAAATTTTACCTTCTAAAACGAATATATTATTTAAGTAGTTCTTTGATTTCCTCAACCTTATCAAGTCTTTCCCAAGGTAAATCTAGATCAGGTCTACCTAAGTGACCATAATTTGAAATCTCTCTATAAGAAAATTCAGGTGTTCTCATTTTAAAGTTTTTAATAATTGCGCCAGGTCTACAATCGAATACTTTGTTAATAATCTCAAGTATCTTTTCATCTGGATAATGTGCTGTCTTAAATGTTGAGATTGAGATTGAAAGTGGCTCAGCTCTTCCAATTGCATAAGATAATTGAACTTCTAATCTATCTGCTACATTTGCAGCAACTAAATTTTTTGCAATGTAACGAGCATAGTATGAAGCACTTCTATCAACTTTCGATGGATCTTTTCCACTAAAAGCACCGCCACCATGTCTAGCGCTTCCTCCATATGTGTCGACAATTATCTTTCTTCCAGTTAAACCAGTGTCGCCTTTTGGACCACCAACAACAAATCTTCCTGTTGGATTGATTAAAACATTAAAATCTGT
>JAQXNS010000078.1 GCA_029098125.1 bacterium | reverse complement strand
TTGCTTTATATTTTCCATCTTTATTAATTATGTCCCAGATATTTTCAATTTTTAATGTTGTTAAAGTAACTGGAGGCAAAATTTTTTCACCTGTAAATTTATCATTTGATAAAAATACATTTATAGAGCGGTCATATTCTTTGAAATATTGAGTCCATCCAATATATCCAGTTTCAATTGGATACAATCCAGTTGTAAGTGAAGTGGTTGCTGCAACAGTTGTTGGTGGATTAACAGTTTCAAGTTCCATAAATTTATGAGAATAAATAAATGGACAATTTTCTTTATAATAATTAGCAATTACAGTGCCAAAACCATCTAATAAAATCAAAGATACTTTCTTTTTATTAGATTTCTTTAATAATTCATCTACTTTTTCTAATGAATCATGAAAAGTAGGCTGCTCGAACCATTTGAGTATAGAGTTTGAGAGATTAACTAAACTACTTTTTTTATTAATTGCTAATTCCTTCATGACACCATATGATAACAAAAAAGCAAAATAAAAACATCTAGAAATTTCTAGATGTTTATAATGTGCTACAATTTTTTACTCAACTAGATAATTCTGTTGTAGTATTCAACGATTAAAGCATCGTTAATGTCTTGGTTGATTTCTTTTCTTTCAGGAAGTCTTGTAAATTTGCCTTCTTTCTTTTCTTTATCAACTTCGACGAATGGAACAAATGCTGTTGTTGCTTCAAGTGAATTCTTAACAACAACTAAATCTTTGCTGCTTTCTTTTAATCCGATGACATCATTAACTTGAACTAAATAGCTAGGAATATCGATAACTTTACCATTGACAACAATATGTCCGTGGTTAACAAGTTGTCTAGCAGCTCTTCTTGTTGAAGCAAAACCCATTCTGTAAACTAAGTTATCAAGTCTTGATTCAAGAATTGTCATGAAGACTGTACCAGTGACACCATTTCCTTTTCTTGCAAGTAAGAATAATCTACGGAATTGTCTTTCATTGATGCCATATAAATCTCTTAACTTTTGTTTTTCAGTTAATTGTTTTCCGTATTCTGATTGTTTTTTCTTTGCAGCGCCGTGTTGGCCAGGTGCATAAGTTCTTTTTTCATGTTTTTTAAGAGTGTGTGAATTGAATTCTTCTTGTGTTCCAAGTAAAGAATATCCAAGTCTTCTAGCTCTCTTCCATTTTGGTCCTGTGTATCTCATAATTTCCTCCTTTAATGTAAAGTAAGGTATAAATTCCAATCTCCTACGGTGGTTCAACAACAGTTTCGCTTCTGTAGCCTAAGTTACTCCTTTAGATTTAATCTTTGAATCACTAGACGAGTTGTATTTATATGCTGCACTCTACAAGCCTTTAAAGGATATACTAAATTGGTATATTTTTCAAGTTAATTTACTATTTTTTCGACTTTTTTTGTTTTAATTACATAGAAAAATCGCTTGAGTTAGGGTAAAATGTAGTTGGAGTTTTTAAGATGCGTACTTTTTTAGAATTTAATAAAGATTTGACCACCCTAATTGTAGTAATTGTGCTCGTTTCAATACTTGCAATTGCTTTCATTGGATTAATAGTTTTTTTGCTTAATAAATTTTATTTTGCAAAGAAAAGATGTCACAAAATGTTGAATTCCTTACAAAGTGATTATGAATATTATCATGCATTATTAACTGGTCAAGATAATTCCTTGATTCAAAGATTAGAAATTATTTCAAGAACCAATCTTTTATATTCGGATATTCATTCAAGCTATTTTAAAAGAAGCAAAGAAATCAGAGATACTCTTGATACAAAATACCAAGAATATATGACTGAACTTCAAGTACTTCTTGAAGAAAGAAATATCAAAGATTTTAAAAATTTATACAAATCAAAATCAAATACCTTTAGACAATTTAAAGAAAGTGTTAATTCTTTAAACCAAGATTTAACAAACGTGATTAAACCTGAAGAAGATGCAAGACAGGCAGCTCTTGTTTTAAAAGAAACATTAAGAGAGACAAAATCAAAATTTAATTTCAATGAATCAAGATTACACTTTGTTTCTGAAAGTTTTGATAATGTTTTTAATAAAATTGATAAAAAATTTAATCAATTTGAAGAATATCTTGAAAATGCAAATTATGACGAAGCAAACGAAATTCTTTCTGAAATTGAAAAAGTTAGAGTGCTTTTAGATACTTTAATTGATAAAATTCCTAATCTTTGTGACGTAATCAATGATGAATTACCTGAAAAAATTAAAAATTTAGTTGAAAAATATAACGATTTACTACTAGATGATTTGCCTCTTCAACATTTAAATATTGAAGGAAATATCAAAGCTATAAATGATGAACTTGAAAAAGATCGCAATAAATTAAAGAGTTTATCAGTCTCTGGAATTAACGATTCAATAGATATGATTAATCAATTAATTGATAAATTATATGCTGATTTTGATGTTGAAATTGCTGCAAGAGAAGAATTCTTAAAAGCTAAAGAGAGCGTTTTAAGTGAATTTAGCAATAATGAGAAAGTTTCAGTTAAAATCTCAAATAATATGCTTAAATTTAGAAGAGTTTATATAATTGATAAAGAACATGAGACACAACTTGTTGATATTTCTAAAAAACTTGATGATGTTGCAAAAGATAAAAGAAAACTTGATGCATATATCTATAACCCAATACCTCAACCATACACATTATTACTTGATAAATTAAATATTCTTAAAAAAGGAAATGAAGAATTTGGAGCAAAAGTACACGCTTTTTCTGATTATCTTTTAAATTTAAAAGTTGATTGTGAAACTGCTTATAACAACAATAAAACTAAATATGAAACTTTAAAAGTTAATGAGTCAATAATTAGAGACTTAAAAAATAATGAAATTAGTGAGCTTTTTAAGCCTAAGTTTGATGAATGCTATTCATTTTTAGATGAAATTGCTCAAATTTTGAAAACCGTACCAATTGATGTTAATTTGGTTAATTCAATTTCAACTGAACTTAATGAAAAAACAAATAATTTAGTAAAAGATGTACAAGATATCACCACTTATAGAAATTTAGCTACTGAAAATATTGTTTTGATTAATCGCGACAGAATGAAATTTGCGGAAATTAACAACATTATTTCACAAGCTGAAACTTTATTTAAGGATGGAAATTACAGGGCTAGTTATGAAATGAGTCAAACAGCCCTTCAAAAATTATTATCCAGGAATCAAAAATAAATATGATCTATTTTGATAATGCTAGCAGCACTAAGCCGGATAAAGAGGCTCTAGATATTTTTTATGAGAATAGTATTGAGAAATTTTTCAATCCTAATTCAATTTTTATTGCTGGAGTTAGAAATTTTAATGATATTAGAAGATTTAAAGATAAAATTTTAAAAGATTTTAAATTAGATAGTTCCTATGAAGTAATTTTTAATAGCGGTGCAACCGAATCAAATAATTTGATGATTTTGGGTTATGCAAGAAAGAATAAAAACCGTGGAAATAGAATAATCACAACAAAAGTTGAACATGATAGCGTACTTTTTGTTTTCAAACAATTAGAAAAAGAAGGGTTTGATGTCGTTTATCTTGATATTAATCAAAATGGAGAAGTTGATCTTGATCAATTTAATAATGTGATAAATGATAAAACCATTTTAGTTTCAATCATGGGTGTTAATAATGAAGTAGGTTTTGCACTCAATATTGATGAAATTTCAAAAATTGTTAGGAAATTCCCAAAATGCGTTTTGCACTCTGATTGTGCCCAAACTCTTGGTAAATATCCTTTTAATTATTCATCTTGCGACGCTTTTACCATTTCTGCGCATAAAATTTATGGAATTAAAGGCATAGGGGCTCTTATTAAAAGGAAAAAAATAAATCTTGAACCTATTTTTTATGGTGGAGGTCAGGAAAATGGACTTCGTAGTGGAACTCAAGATTTTCCTGCAATTGCTTCATTTTCTTATTCAATAAACAAAGTATTTGCTGATTTTAATAAGAATTATAAACACGCAGAGCAATTAAAAAATCACTTAATTGATGGTTTAAGCAAAAATGAAGAGGTCATTCTTCATTTATATGAAAAATCAACACCTTATGTTTTGAATTTTTCATTAAAAACAAAAAAAGCAAGCGTTGTTGTTGAAGCATTGTCTAATTTAAATATTTTTGTTAGTAGTGTTTCAGCTTGTAATAGTAAAAAAGAAGAACCAAGTCACGTCCTTCTTGCTTTAAATAAATCTTTAAAAGAAGCACATAATTCAATACGTCTTTCTTTTTCAAAAGACAATACAATTGAAGAATGTGATTTGTTTTTAGTCGAATTTAATCGAATTATCGAAAGGATAAGAGGATAATATGGATTTTGATACAATTATTGTTCGCTTTGGCGAAATGAGCACAAAAGGGAAAAATAAAAAAGATTTTATTAATGGTTTAGCTAGATCTATCAGGCATGCTTTAAAAGATTTTGAAGATAGCTTTGATATGCTAGTTCGACATGATCATATTTATATCAATATTAAAGAAGAAATTCCGAATTTAATCGATACTTTGAAAGAAATAAGTGGCATGTATTCTTTCTCACTTGCAAAGAAAATTGACCAAGATATTGATAATATTGTCGATGTTTCTTTTAAGATGATTGTTAATCATGAAGGAAACACATTTAAAGTCAAAGCCAAAAGAATTGATAAAGCTTATCCATTTATTAGCGATGAGATAAACAGAATGGTAGCCAAAGAAGTACTATCAAAAAGCGATAAAAAAGTTGATGTTCATAATCCAGATTATTTATTAAAAATAGAAATTAGAAATGATTATACTTATATTTATTCTAAAGAAATAAAAGCTCTTGGAGGTTATCCATTAGGAGTAGCTGGTAAAGGATTACTAATGTTATCTGGTGGAATCGATTCTCCAGTAGCAGGATATCTAGCTATGAAAAGAGGTATCAAGCTAGAATGTATTTATTTTGAATCACCACCTCATACAAGTGTGGCTGCCAAAAATAAAGTTAAAGAATTAGTCCATATTTTAACCAAATATCAACCAAGCATAACTCTTCACATAATTAATTTTACTAATATTCAAGAATCTATTTATAAAAATATTGATCCTACTTATATGATAACCATTATGAGAAGAATGATGTATCGTATTTCAGAAAAAGTTTTAAAAGAAAGAAATTGTTATGTCTTAATCAATGGCGAATCAGTAGGACAAGTTGCTAGTCAAACCTTAACTAGTATGCAAGTTATCAATAATGTTACTAATTTACCAGTTATAAGACCAGTTGCATGTCTTGATAAATTAGAAATAATTGACATTTCTAAAAAAATAGGTACTTATGAAACATCAATTTTACCATATGAAGATTGTTGCACTATTTTTCTTCCTAAACATCCAGTTATTAATCCCAGACTAGACAAATGTTTAGAATATGAAAAAAAATTTAACTGGAGTATTCAAATTGAAGAAGCTATTAATAATATGGAAACTATTGATATAACCCAAAAAAATAATAAA
>JAQXNS010000077.1 GCA_029098125.1 bacterium | reverse complement strand
TTGTAAGTGATAGAGCAGTTTCGAAGTGGGAAAATGGAAGATCTTTTCCTGATTCATCTTTAATTTTGAAACTTTGTGAAATCTTACAAATCAGCGTTTATGAATTATTAAAAGGAGAAGAAAATTTGAATAATAATGATGTCAATCAAGAATTAATGCTTGAATTTATTAAAGAAAAAGAGAAAAAAGATAAACTATTACTTAATTTAGAGATTGTAATTGGTATTTTTTCAACTTTATTTGTTTTAAATGCAGTTGCAATTATTTCGTTGATCGAAATGGAAACTTACTTAAAAGTTATAATATTAGTTTCTTCAATTATCATTTTTATTGTTGGAACTTTATTTGCAATTAGAATAGAGCAAAAAGCTGGTTACTATGAATGTAGACATTGTAAAGAACATTTTGAACCAGTATATAGTGCTATTTTTCTTGCTCCACATTTAATGAGATCGCGACTATTAAAGTGTCCTAAATGTGAAAAAATAACGCTTTGTAAAAAAGTATTAAAATAGTAGTTTTTTGGCAAAATAGTTGAGTTTTGTAGGGTTTTTGAAATAATCGTATTGTTTTTTCAAGAAAAAAAGCCAAGATTTTGGCTTTTTTATTCAGATACTTTTTGTCTAGATTTGTGTTTTAACTCGTATGTAGTTCGAATTGGATTGAGTTTAATTTTGATATCTCGACACATTAGTTCAAGTGGCTCTTTATAAATATTATTGAATTCAATTGTGTATTCAATTGTTTCGACACCATCAAGGGTTACATTGCTAATTGAAGAATGTCTAATATTATATTGATATACGATTAACACTTCTTGAATGTCTTTATATGTAATTAAACTATCTTTTTCAAAATTAATAATTAAACGTGATGAATTTTTTGCTGTATAAGTTTCAACTCTATATAGAACAAATAAAGTAAAATAAACAGAGATTGAACCGAGAACTGCAATTGTGAAATTCCCAGCACCGCAACACATACCAATTGCCATTGAGACCCAAAGTGTCGCAGCAGTTGTTAATCCTTTAATAGATGTACGATTTTTAATAATGACACCCGCACCAATAAAACCAATGCCTGGAGCAATACTTGCTGCAAGTCTCATAGTTTCGTATCCAGTTCCTGAAGGACCAACATATCCAATTGCGTTGATTGACAACATTGTAATCATACAACTACCGACACCAACAAGAATATGTGTTCTGAATCCTGCATTATGCCCTTGTGCTTCTCTTTGATATCCGATAATTCCAACAAGAATAACAGTTGTGAACAAAGATATCATCATTAAAATGAAGTTACCCCATCCATTTCCATCAAATAAATTATTAAAATAATCGATAATTCCTTTATCTACTGAATTTCCAGGAGTAGAAGTAAGGATATTACCAACAGAAGTTGATAAATTTTGTAACATATTTTTCTCCTAGTGCTAGTATAGTCTAAAAATTGGTAAAAATAAAGTCATTGGAGCTTTTTTATACAATCTAAAAATTGCATTTTTGACTTCATAATGTTTTTAAAATTTTCGGCTATAAATATTATAAATATTTAGAAAAATATCTTAATATCTGAATTCAAAAGTTATATAATTGTGATTGATAAAAAAGGAGATTAATTTTTTTATGGCAGAAATTAAAAAAACTATGCTCAGTGTCGATGGTAATACTGCTGCAGCCTTAATGAGTTATAACTTTACAGAAGTTGCTGCAATTTTCCCTATTACTCCATCTTCACCAATGGCCAACTATGTTGACATTTATGCTTCACAAGGAAAGAAGAATTTCTTTAATTCAACAGTTAAAGTTTGTGAAATGCAATCAGAAGCTGGCGCAAGTGGTGCTTTACACGGAGCATTAAATGGTGGTGCATTCTCTACAACCTACACAGCAAGCCAAGGCTTACTCTTAATGATTCCTAACATTTATAAATGGTGTGGCGAATTACTTCCAGCAGTTATGCACGTTAGTGCAAGAAGTTTAGCAACAAGATCACTTTCAATTTTCGGTGATCACCAAGATGTTTACGCAATTAGACAATCTGGTATCGCAATGATTTGTAGTGATTCAGTTCAAGAAGTTGCTGATTTATCATCAGTTGCACACTTAGTTGCAATCGATGCAGAATATCCAGTTTGCCATTTCTTCGATGGTTTTAGAACTTCACACGAAATTCAAAACGTTGAATTCTTAGCAGACGAAGAATGGAAAAAACTTGTACCATGGGACAAAGTTAAAAAATTCAGAGATAGAGCTTTAAATCCACATGGACATGCAGTCACAAAAGGTGGCGCTGAAAATGACGATATCTACTTCCAAGGTAGAGAAGCACAAAATAAACATTTCGACAACGTACTTCCAGTTGCTGAAAAATATTTTGAAGAAGTTTCAAAATTAACTGGCAGAACATATGCTCCATTTGTTTATTATGGTGATCCAGAAGCAACAAAAGTTATTATTGCTATGGGCAGCGTTAACGAAACAGCTTATGAAGTCGTTAAAGATTTAACTGCTAAAGGTGAAAAAGTTGGTATGGTTAGAGTTCACCTCTATAGACCATTCTCAGCTAAACATTTAGTCAATGTTTTGCCAAAGACTGTTAAAGAAATTGCAGTTTTAGACAGATCAAAAGAGTTAGGTTCAGTTGGTGAAGCATTATATGAAGATGTTGTTTCAGCTTTAAACCTTGAAGGTGTTACAAATGTCAGAATTATTGGTGGTAGATATGGTTTATCATCAAAAGATACTCAACCAAAACACATTAAATCAGTATTTGATTGGATGTTAAGTGGAAAAGAACACCACAACTTTTCAGTTGGTATTGAAGATGATGTTACATTCTTATCAATCCCAGTTGATGATAATTATGAAATCAAACACAACTATACATCATGCTTATTCTATGGTTTAGGTAGTGATGGTACAGTTGGCGCTAATAAATCATCAGTTAAAATTATTGGTGATGCAACTCATCAATATGCTCAAGCATATTTTGCATACGATTCACGTAAATCAGGTGGTGTTACTCGTTCACACTTAAGATTTGGTAAAGAACCAATTCACTCAACATATTATGTTGAACACGCTGCATTTATTTCATGTTCACTTGATACTTATGTCTTTAGATTTGATATGTTAAAGAATTTAAGTAATGGCGGAACATTCTTACTCAACACAGATATGGATGATGCAAAATTAATCGCATCACTTCCAAATAGAGTTAAATATCAACTCGCTACAAAGAATGCAAAATTCTATGTCATCGATGCTAACAAGATCGCACTTGAAATTGGTATGGGTAGACACACAAATACAATTTTACAAAGCGCATTCTTCTACTTAAATCCACAAATCATGCCTTATGATGAAGCAAATGCTTGGATGAAAAAACTTGCATTAAAAACATATGGTAGAAAAGGTCAAGAAGTTGTTGAACTTAACTACAAAGCTATCGATAAAGGTACAGAAGGCTTAAGAGAAGTAAAAGTCGATCCAGAATGGGCTAAATTACCATACAACAGAGAAAGATCAGTTACAGGTGATGATTACTTCGATTCATATGTTGATGTCATCAATACACTTGATGGCTATGATTTACCAGTCTCAAAATTCACTGAATATGAATTATTAGACGGCACAATGAGAGAAGATGTCACATATCTTGAACAAAGAGGTATCGCTGACAGAGTTCCAATGTGGAATAAAGAAAATTGTATCCAATGTAATACATGTGCATTTGTTTGTCCACATACAACAATCAGACCATTCTTATTAACTGATGAAGAAGTTGCTAATGGACCAGAAGGTTTAGCAAATCTTGCTGTTGATGCAAAAGGACCAGCAACTGTTAAAGGTTATAAATACATTCTCCAAGTTTCACCAAAGAACTGTGTTGGTTGCGGACTTTGTGTTAAAGAATGTATGGCAAATATTACTGCAAACAAAACAGGAAGTGGCAAATTCGCATTACAACTTGTTGAAGCAAAATCGCAATTTGAAAATGAAAAATACGCTACTTACTTATACAAACATACAGAATATAAGAGTGATAAATTCCCAGTTACAACAGTTAAAGGCGCTGCATTCTTAATGCCATATATGGAAATCAGCGGTGCTTGTGCTGGATGTGGTGAAACTCCATATTACAACTTACTCTCAAGATTATTTGGTAAAGATTTATTAATTTCTAACGCAACAGGTTGTTCATCAATCTACTGTGGTTCAACTCCACTTACACCATTTGTTAACGATAAGAATAAAAATGGTGTTGCATGGGCTAACTCATTATTTGAAGATAATGCTGAAAACGGCTATGGTATGAGACTTGCAACAGATTACAAACTTGCAAATTGTGTCCGTATCATTGAAGCTGCTCTTGCTAGTGAAACAGTTGAAGAATCACTCAAAGAAGTTGCTAGAAAATATCTTGAAAATATCAAAAATAAAGATGTTGCAAGAACAATTATTCCAACTTTAGTTGCTGAAGTTAAAGCAAGTAAAGATGAAGCTGTTAAAGAATTACTCGACTACGAAAACGACTTACTCGATAAGAGCGTCTGGATTGTTGGCGGTGATGGTTGGGCATACGACATTGGCTATGGCGGATTAGATCATGTCATCGCTAGTGAAGATGATATCAACATTATGTGTCTTGATACTGAAGTTTACTCAAATACTGGTGGACAAGCTTCAAAATCATCACAAACTGGACAAATTGCTCAATTCACAGCTAGTGGTAAAAAGACAAGTAAGAAGAACTTAGCACTTATGGCTATGGCTTATGGTAACGTTTATGTTGCTCAAGTTGCTCTCGGTGCTAACCCAATGGCAGCAATCAAAGCATTTAAAGAAGCTGAAAGTTATAATGGACCATCCTTAATTATCTGTTATGCTCCATGTATTAACCAAGGTATTAAAGGTGGTATGGTCAACTCAATTCAAGTTGAAAAAGAAGCTGTTGAATGTGGTTACTTCACAACATTCAGATATGATCCACGTTTAGCTGCTCAAGGAAAACCAGCTTTACAACTCGATTGTAAAGAACCAGATTTCACAAAAGTTAGAGATTTCATCATGAAAGAAACAAGATATTCTCAACTTCCAAAGATTAACCCAGCTGAATGTGAAGCATTATTCGAAAAGAATGTTGAATGCTGTAAACAAAGATGGGAAAGAATTAAAAAATTCGGTCTTTAATTCCTAAATCTACAATTTCAAAAACTCCTCGTTTGAGGAGTTTTTGTTTGCACTTTTTGTGTCTTATTAGTCCTATTAATGTTAAAATTATTAGGATGAGAAGGAGGCAAACATGGAATACAAAAATATAGAAAAAGTTGATCATGAACTTTATGAAGCAATCAAAAAAGAAGAAAAAAGACAAAGTGAAAATATTGAATTAATTGCTAGTGAAAATTTTGTTTCAAAAGCTGTTAGGGAAGCTCAAGGTTCGATTCTAACAAATAAATACGCTGAAGGTTATCCTTCTAAACGTTATTATGGTGGTTGCGAATTCGTCGATATTGTCGAAAACCTTGCTATTTCCAGATTAAATTTACTTTTTAATGCAAAATATTCTAATGTTCAACCTCATAGTGGATCTCAAGCAAACATGGCTGCAATTAGAGCACTCATTAATAAAGGCGATAAAATACTTGGAATGAGTTTAGATGCTGGTGGACATTTAACCCATGGTTATAAATTGTCATTTAGTGGCAAAGATTATGAAAGTTATACATATGGCGTTGATGCAAATACTGGATTAATTGATTATGATGAAGTATTAAAAATTGCAAAAGAAGTTAAACCAGATTTAATCATTGCAGGAGCAAGTGCATACCCTCGAGCAATAGATTTTAAAAAGTTTAGAGAAATTGCAGATGAGGTTGGAGCAAAACTCATGGTTGATATGGCTCATATTGCTGGACTTGTCGCTGCAAATGAACACATGAATCCTCTCCCATATGCTGATGTTGTTACTTCTACAACTCATAAAACCTTAAGAGGGCCACGTGGAGGCATTATTTTAACTAATAATGAAGAAATTATAAAAAAGGTTAATAAAGAAGTTTTTCCTGGCACTCAAGGTGGGCCATTAATGCATGTAATTGCAGCAAAAGCCGTTGCTTTTAAAGAAGATTTATCGCCTGAATATAAAAAATACATGCATCAAGTAGTAATAAATGCAAAAACTTTAGCAATGGAACTAATGAAATTAGGTTATAAGGTGATAAGTGATGGCACTGATAATCATTTATTATTAGTTGATGTTAAAAATTCGCTAGGAATTACAGGCTTAGAAGCTCAAAATATTCTTGAATCAGTAAATATCACTTTAAATAAAAATTCAATTCCTGGTGATAGTGAAAAACCAGCTTTTACAAGTGGAATCAGGCTTGGAACACCAGCAATGACAACAAGAGGATTTGTTGAAAAAGATTTTATTAAAGTAGCAAATCTTATTGATAGAGCCTTAAAAAATAGAGAAAATAAGGAAATTTTAGAAAAAATTAAAAAAGAAGTGATTGGAATGCTCAAAGAGCATCCATTACCATGAGGTAAGAATATGAAAATTGTCTCTTTTAATGTTAATGGCATTCGTGCAATTTTAAAAAAAGATTTTGCTAGAGATTTTTTAAGTTTTAATGCTGATATTTTTTCATTAAACGAAACAAAATTTAGCGAAGAAGGAACTCTTTCTTTCCCATTTTTGCCAAGTGGTTATCATTTATATCACACAATTTCTACTATAAAAAAAGGTTATAGTGGCGTTGCAGTTTTTACAAAAAAAGAACCAATAAGTGTCCATTATGGTCTTCACGATAACAAATATGATGATGAAGGAAGAGTAATTACTTTAGAATTTGAAAATTTCTATTATGTTGCTTGCTACGTTCCAAATAGTGGCGAAGAATTAAAACGCTTAGACTTTAGAATGCAATTTGAAAAGGATTTAGTCTCATATCTTAATGAATTAAATGAGAAAAAACCAATAATTTATGCTGGTGATTTAAATGTTGCTCATAATGAAATTGATTTAAAAAATCCAAAAACAAACACTCATTCAGCTGGTTTTACAATTGAAGAAAGAAATGCGTTTACTAATTTATTAAATAATGGATATGTTGATACTTTTAGATATCTACATCCTGAAGAAGTTAAATATAGTTGGTGGAGTTACCGTTTTAAAGCAAGAGAAAAAGGCATAGGTTGGAGAATCGATTATTTTGTTGTTTCTAAATCAATTATCGATAAAGTAAAATCAAGTGAAATTCATAATGAAATCTTTGGAAGTGACCATTGTCCAGTTTCTTTAGACATCGATTTATAATATGTATTATGCATTGACTAGTGAAGAGATGAAAGAATGTGATTCTTTCACAATTAAAAATTTAAGACCTTCAATTGAATTAATGGAAACTGCAGGAACTAATTTTTATGATGAAATTATAAAATATATCAATAAAAATGAAAAAATTCTTGTTGTTGCAGGCGGTGGAGGAAATGGCGGCGACGCTCTTGTTGTTGCTCGTCACTTATATAATAATGGATATAATGTTGAAACATTCATTTCTTCATCTCATCTAAAAGAAGAAACTTTAATCAATAAAGATAGATACGATGGCAAACTAATTAGCTATGATGAGTTTTTAAAAAATGATTATGATGTTATTGTTGATGGTTTACTTGGAGCAAATTTAAGTGTTCAAATAAATGAAAAAACTAAAGCAATAATTAATGCAATCAATGATAAAAAAGCTCGTGTTTTCTCTATTGATATTGCTAGTGGAATTGATGCTTCAAGTGGTAAAAATTTAGGCGCTTTTGTTCACTCGTTTTTAACAGTTGCAATCGAAGCTTTTAAGATTGGACACTTCTTTTTTGATGGAAAAAATTCATATGAAAAACTCTCACTTGTTAGTGCAAATGTTGAACTAATCAACAAGGAAAATTATCTAAATATTTTAAAAAGAGTGGACTTTTGCAGGGTTTTCGAGAAAAGAGACAAGAATTCTAACAAGGGAACGTATGGAAAAGTTGCTCTTGTTGGAGGCAGTAAATTAACGCCTGGAGCAATACTTTTATCGAATAATTCTTTAGCTAGTTTACGAGTTGGAGCAGGTTATTCAAGGCTCTTTATTCCTCGCTCTTTGTATGAGATTTATGCCCTACATTATCCTGAAATTATCTATGAAACTTTATCTGATGAAAATGGGAAAATTGTTTTTGTTGAAGAGGAAATTAACAAACTTTTAGCATACGATTCCATTGCAATTGGAATGGGAATTGGAACGAGTATTGAAGTATATAAAATAATTAAATTTTTATGTTCAAACTATCATGGGAACTTACTAATAGATGCTGATGGATTAAATTCCTTGGCTAGATTTGGAAAAGTTGAAGATCTAAAAGAATCAAAATGCAAAAATATCGTTTTAACACCTCATATAAAAGAATTTTCTAGATTAATTAAAAACGATGATTTGATTTATATTAAAGAAAATGCAATTTATCTAGCAAAAAAATTTGCCAAAGATAATAAAGTAATTCTTGTTTTAAAAGATTCGACTTCAATTATCAGTGATGGAACAACCACTTATTTAAACATAAATGGCAACCCAAGTTTAGCAAAAGGTGGAAGTGGAGACATTCTTAGTGGAATAATTGCTGGTTTAATCTCAAAAAAAGAAAATATCCTATTTAATGTTGCTTGTTCTTGTTATTTACTTGGCGAAGCAAGTGATTTAGCAATAAAAGAAAATAACGAGAATACCTTAATAGCTACAGATATTACTCGTTATTTAATGATTGCAGTTAATGAATTAACTAAATAATTATTTATTTTTTCTATTTTTCTTCTTTTTTGGCTTATCTTCTTCAATAGGTCTTAATTTAACAATGCGATTTTCAACTTTTTTATACTTTTTAGCAATTTTATGATGATGCGAAGCAGAGAAGTAAATTATTAAGAATATTATTAATAGAACAATTAAAATAATTACAAGTATTCCCATTTGGACCCTAGAAGCAGTGTATGTAACAGATAATGTGTTTTTTGATACATATTCAACGCCGTTAATTGTTGCTTTTGCTTTAAATTCTAAGGTTCCAAAACCAAAGAAAGTATAGTTTGTTGTTAAAGGATTTGATGATGTTTCAAGTTTAAAGTCACTTATATAGCTGGTATTTCCTTCAGCATCAAAATATTTAACTTTTAAACCTGTTGGATCAAAATTTTCAAAGAAATAGTAGGTATCTTTAAAATTTTCATCTTTTTCTAATGTTATATGAGGAGTTTGCTTGACTTCAAAAGTTAAACCTGTCGTATTTGATTTATCAAAACAAGCATTAGCCCAATGTGGAAAATCAATAAACGGATTTCTATTACCTTGGTCGGAGTTATAAATTAAATCATTTCTGTATTTTTCGCTTTCACTTACTGGATCTAATTCGTTCCAAGCTAAAAGATCACTTAGTAATCCATATGCGGCTGGATTATCTTTTGTGTCTATTGGAGAAGTTGTGCTTTCAATAACTATATTGTCACTAATTGTTAAAGAAGGTGTTTCATCTTTATCGCTAAGTTTTTCATAAGTGTGGTAACGAGCACACATATAAAAAATAGAACGTGCAACATCACCTTTATCGCGATCCATAGGTTCAAAAACAGTGATTCCATCTTTGTTTTCGCCTTTATATCCTGTTATTTCACCATTAATTTCACTAATAATTGCGCTACTTTCATTTTTTTCAAGGACTGTACCGTATGGTAAATCATTATGGCCAATTGAATTTGCATAATGGTCAGCGATATGAAGATTATGAATATCACAACCAGCTGTATAATCTTTGTATGCCTCATTTTCTCCATTAAAGCCATATTTTTTAACAAAAACATGTTCTCTATCAAATTGAGCTTTTGAATTTACAAAAGATTTTGTTTGCGTTTCATTTGAAGAATCTACATATGAATATGTTCCGCTATTTATCTTATCTTCTATATATATAGGAGTTGAAAGATACATTGAATTAATCCAAATATTTGATCTTTTATATTCACCAGTTAATTCACTTTCTTCAACCGGGGATAATGTGAAATTTCTTTCAAATAGATAATAGCCATCCCATGCTTTAGAGGTTTTATTTCCACTTTCATATTTTACTTTCTCTTGCCCATTTTTAAGAATTGTTTGTAAAGAAGATAATGCCTCATCACCTTTTATACCTTCTTGAATAGTACTGTAATAGTTAAGAATTGAATCAGTATCATGTCTTTCAAAAATAGTATTTTTTAAGTTTAAAATTTCACCTGAATCTCTTGTTAAAAAAGTAGGAGTGAAAGTAATTGAATTCAATATAAATGGGAACAAAAATAAAACATTTTTCATCATATGAATTATTTTAAATTATCGTTATTTGAAAAACAATAATTATGTATATTTTTTAATTTATTTTTATAAATAGTTAAGTTTTGCAAGGTTTTTAAGAAAAAGTTAGGTTTAAAGAGCTATATTTTTAATTTTTACATGATATTAATTCTTACAAAAAATTGACTCAAAAAAGTAAAAAAATTTCTGTAAATATTTATTGATACTTATAGGTATTTTTTATACAATATATGAACTTGGGGAGTAGCCTAAGTTTACTATCCGACATCACGATATTTTATCCGGAAGTAAGCGAGTTAATTAGCGAGACCAGTAATTTTCTTTTAAGGAGTAAATTTTATGGAAAAAGAAGAAATTACTATGGCAGGCCAAACGGACACATTATCATTCGAAACTAAAAATGTAGAAGAAATTTCTGCACATTTTTCGACTGACTTAAAAAACGGCCTATCTAGTGAAGAAGCAAAAATTAGATTAGAAAAATACGGACCAAATAAACTTGAAGAAAAGAAAAAGAAAACATGGTTCCAAATTTTTATTGAGCAGATGAAAAATCCGATGATTTATGTTCTTTTTGCTGCTATCGCTGTCACTATTTGCGTCTCAATCTATGAAGTAATTCATACAAGCGACATGATTGCTTCTGGTGCGATGAGTGGAGAAGGCATCAATTGGTTCTTAGATGTTGGTGATTGGCCAGACATTGTTATTATTTTAGCTGTTATTATAATGAATGGTGTTATTGGAACAGTTCAAGAAATTAAAGCACAAACTTCTTTAGAAGCTTTGAAGAATTTAGCAAGCCCAGAATCAACAGTTATTCGTGATGGAAAAAGATTCAAAATAAAATCTAGCGAATTGGTTGTTGGTGATATTGTTGTACTTGAAGAAGGCGATACAATAGGCGCCGATTTAAGATTGTTTGAAGCTGTAAACTTAAAAGCAAATGAATCTAGTTTAACTGGTGAAAGTGTCCCTGTTGAAAAAGACGCAAAAATTACTTTTTCAAGCTCTGTTGCTGTTGGCGATAGAGTTAATTTAGCATACATGTCAACTCCTGTTACTTATGGAAGAGGAATGGGTGTTGTTGTTGCAACAGGCATGTCAACTGAAATTGGAAAAATTGCAACTGCTCTTGATAGTGAAGAAGATTCAGAAACTCCTCTTCAAAAAAATCTTGCTAAATTATCTAAGCAATTAGGTGTTTTAACTTTAATTATTATTATTGCTGTTTTAATTGTAGATATTATCTATATATTTGTTCATGGACAACAAACTGAGATTAGTGCTTGGATTGAGTCAATTTTAACTGCAATTGCTCTTGCTGTTGCCGCTATTCCAGAAGGTTTAGCTGCTGTTGTTACTATTGTTTTATCAATTGGCGTCCAAAGAATGGTTAAAGCCAATACTGTTGTAAGAAAATTACCTAGCGTTGAAACTTTAGGCGCAGTTAGTGTTGTTTGTAGCGATAAAACGGGCACTTTAACACAAAATAAAATGACTGTTTTAGAGGCATACGTTGATGGCTCTTTCTTTAGTAGTGATGATTTTTATAAAGATCAATTAAACGAAGAATTACTTTTATTAGCAAAAGGTATGTCTTTGTGTTCAAATGCTACTGTTGATGAAGGTCTTTTTGGCGATCCAACTGAAATTGCATTAGTTGCATTTGCTAATCAATTTGATATGCATAAACGCGATTTAGAATCATCAATGCCAAGAATTGATGAATTACCTTTTGATAGTGTTAGAAAAATGATGTCTACAAAACATTCTTTTGAAAATAAAACTATCACTTTTACAAAAGGTGCTCTTGATTCATGTTTAAAACATACAACTAAAATTTTAGAAAAAGGTTGTGTAAGAGATATCTCTGATTCAGATATAGAAAAAATTTATGCTGCAAATAAATTTTTCAGCGATAAAGCATTACGTGTTTTAGCTCTTACATATAATAATAAGGATAATATAGAAGAAAATGATCTTGTTTTTGTTGGTCTTGTTGCAATGATTGACCCAGCTAGACCAGAAGCAAAACCAGCTGTTCTTCAATTTAAAAATGCTGGCATTACAACCGTTATGATTACAGGTGATCATAAAGATACAGCTTTTGCCATTGCTAAAGAATTAAACATTGCTACAAGTATCGATCAATGTTTAATGGGAAATGAAGTTGATGCTATGAGTGATGAAGAACTTAAAGAAGCATGCAAAAATGTTAGAGTTTTTGCACGTGTTTCCCCTGAAAATAAAGTTCAAATTGTTAAGGCATTTGAATCTAATGGCAATATTTGTGCTATGACTGGTGATGGCGTCAACGATGCCCCATCTTTAAAAGCAGCTGATATTGGTATTGCTATGGGCATCACAGGAACTGATGTTGCAAAAGGTGCTGCTGATATGGTTTTGACTGACGATAACTTTGCTTCAATTGAAAAAGCTGTTGAAGAAGGTCGTGGAATTTATGCAAATATCAAGAAAACTGTTGTTTTCTTACTTTCTAGCAACATAGCTGAAGTTCTCGTTATGTTTATTATTATTTGTTTAGGTTTCCCAACTCCATTAATCGCAATCCATTTACTCTGGGTAAACTTAGTTACTGATTCATTACCAGCTATTGCTTTAGGTATGGATCCAAAAGATAAAGGTTTAATGAATGAAAAACCAAGAAATCCAAAAGACGGTTTGTTTGCTAATGGTGGATTATTCAACACACTTCTTTATGGCTCTTTCCTTACAATAGGCGTTTTAATTTCTTATTTTAGCGTTTCATGGCTTCATGGTATTTTTACATTTAACGAAATGAAAGCTTTATATGAAACAAATAGCGGAATTTTACATCAAGCTCAAACAATGGCTTTTACAACTTTAGCATTAAGCGAATTGTTCCACATGGTTGGCATGAGTAATCTTAATAAATCATTTGTTTGTGTATTCAAAAACAAAAACTGGATGATGTTAATTGCTTTTGCATTTGGATTGATCTTACAATTATTTGTTATTGAAGTTCCTGGCGTTCAAGATGTATTCAAAGTTGCAAGTGGCGAAAATAACTTAGACTTAAATGAATGGTTAATAACAATCGGGCTATCAATTATTCCATTAATTATGCATGAAATATTTGTCTTTGTAAGATTCATAAAAAAGAAAATTGAAACAAAATAGAAAAAATGAGCAATAGCTCATTTTTTTTAGAAATAATTGAGTTCTGCAGGTTTTTTTGAAAATAATATTTCAATAATGATGACTTTGTAAAACGAAAAATCAATTATAATAATTGTAAATATATAAATTTCTCTTACCTTTTTGGTAATATTTTGTGAGAATTATATTATGAAAAAACCACATGAAGTTTTAAAGGAAGAAATGAAAAATCAAGGTCTCATTCAAAGAGAACTTGCATTAAGAACTGGTGTTAGTGAAAAGCATATCTCGACTGTTTTAAGTGGTTCAAAAAGCATTAGTCCTAGCTTTGCAAAAAAATTAGAGTATGTTTTAGGAATTAGCGCTAGCTATTGGCTTTCTTTAGAAAGCGATTATGCCTTATTTAAAATAGAAGATGCTGAAAAAAATTCAATTTCCGAAGAAGAATATGCAATTTTTGACACAATTAAAGAAGTTATATCCGAATTAGAGAACTTGCATCAGATTTCTAGAGGAAAAACTTTAGAAAACAAGATTTTATATACAAGAAAATATTTACGCGTCTCAAGTTTATGTGAATTAGACGGGTTGAAACACATATTAACTAATCAACTGCTTTATAAAAATAAGATGTTAGACGCACCTTATTTGTATGCTTTTAGTAAATTAATAGATGTTATTAACAAAAAAATTCCAAAATGTGAATGTGAAGAGAAAAGATTAATATTAAAACTCTTCGAAATTAAAAGTTATATGTTTCATGATGAAAATCAGATATTAAATGACATTAATTACTTGTTAAATGATATTGGAATACAAGTAAATGTCATAAAAGATTTTGGAAGAGAAAACCAAATAGGAATGATAGTAAAAAATGACAATCAATCTTATTCGGTATTCGTGTCGGCAAAAGATAATTATGCAGACATTTTTTGGTTCAAATTGTTTCATTTATTGAGTTTAATCGCATTTAATAAAGTAGAAAAATATTATTTTGATTATCTAAATTCATCTCACGATGTTGTTAGAGCTACATCTTATGCAAAAAATATATTATTGAATCAGTTTAATTATCGTGATTTTATTAATGAAAAAGATTTTTCATTAAAAAGTATTTCTTCTTTTTCAGAATTTAACAATGTTTGCAATTTTATTGTAATTGGACGTTTAAAAGAAGAAGGATATCTAGATAAATCAGCATTTCCTCGCGAAAGAATAAAATATCATTTTTAATTATTTTCGATGACCGCCAATTTGGTTGTGTCTTTCTTTTATTGTTGACTCTTTTAAAAGAGATGTGCCTTTTAAAATACTATTTTTTCCATATTTTTTCTGAATTTCATCGATTGCTTTATACATAGATTCTTCTTTATCGCAACTTTCTAGATTTTTAAATAGCGAAACTTGCATTGTTTTTGCTTCAACAAGTGATCCATAACTGATTCCTATTTGTCGGATCAAGCCATTAGGGGAGACATAATTTTTATATATATAAAGTAGCGCCTCTTGAAGTTCACTGTTTAAATCAGTTGGATTTGTTAATCTTAATTGATGGGCGAAAGGTTCATCTTTACTAGAAAACGAATATCTAATAAAAAGTGAAACACCTCTTGCTTTTAATTTAGTTTGTCTAAGCCTAAAACAGAGTTCATCAACCATTTCTTTTATAATAAGTTCGGCTTCATCTTTGGAATAATCTCGCATTAATACCTGTCCTAAAGATAAATTTTTATTAACTGGAATATATTTTTCTCTAATTGATGCATCATCTCTACCATTACAATGCTCATAGATATCCTCACCAAGAATTCCAAACTCTTTAATTAGTAATTCTTTATTATATTTTGCGACGTCGCCTACGCAATAAAGACCGAGTGCGTTTAATCTTTTTTTGAATCCATGTGAAATGCCCCATATCTCATCAAGTGGTTTTATCGGCCAGAGTTTATTTTCGACATCTTTGTAGGTCCATAATGCAATGTAGTCTTTATTATATTTTGCTTCTTTATCATCAGCAACTTTTGCTAAAAACATATTTGGGCCAATTCCGCAAGTCCCGATTAAACCAGTTTTTTCTTTTATGGTAGCTAATATTTTTTTGCAAAATTCAACGGGTCCACATTTGTTTAATTTTAAATATGGCCCAATATTTAAGAAGGATTCATCAATTGAATAAACATGAATATCATCTCTTCCAACAAAATCTAGCATAATTGAGACGACTTCTGCAGACTTTTTTACATATTTTTCCATTTGCGGGACTGCATAAATCATACCTTTAATATTATTTGGAAGATCGCGTCTTCTACAACGCGATGGAACGCCAAGAGATTTTAAATATGGCGAGACGCTTAAAACAATCGTTGACTCTTTTCTTGTTGTATCAGTAACGGCAAGCGGAGTAGTAAAAGGATCGAGGCCTCTTTCAAGACATTCGAAAGTTGCATAATATGCTTTTAAATCTATTACTGCTACCCAATTTTCCATAGTGTAATTGTACTTAATTTTTGAGTTTTTTGCTTTTAATTTTTTTATAATTATTTTGCAATACATTTATTCTAAAAAGTTATAAAATAAAGATACAAAAAGGAAATGGCAATTATGAAAGAAATAAGTTTCAAAAATAGGTTCAATGACGTTCTTTTTGGCAATTCATGGGAAATTGAAAATCCAAAAAATATTGTTTTAATTGTTACAGGCATGGCTGAACATAGTGCAAGATATGATGATTTTGCAAAATTTTTGAATGAAAACGGATACAGTGTTTACTGTCTTGATCATTATGGCCAAGGAAATGGAAAAAATGGTGAGCTTGGTAACCCTGGACACGATTATTTTTCAAAAATGATTGAAACAATTAAAGAATATATTTTGTTTTTAAAAGGTAAACATTCAAAAAAAGTATATTTATTTGCTCATTCAATGGGTAGTTTCGTTTCTCAAGGTTTTATCGAAAAATATTCAACAATCGTTGATAAAGTTGTTTTGTGTGGGTCTAATGGAAGAAATCCATTAATAAAATTAGGATATTTATATACAAAATGTTTTATTAACAAGAAAAATTACAATAAAAAAGCTGGATTTGTCCATGCTTTATCAATTGGTGCATATGAAAAATCAGTTAAAAATGCAAAAAGCAATAATGACTGGATTTCATACAACGCTGAAAATGTTAAAAAGTATGATGAAGATCCATTTAGCGGATATCTTCCAACAAATGGATTTTATAAAGAATTTTTAAAAGGTCTTAACAGCATACAAAAAACAAAAAATATAAAATCAATTTCAAAGACTTTGCCAATTTTGATTATTGGTGGAAAAGATGATGCAGTTGGTAATTTTTCAAAAGGTTTAGTTCAATTAAACAAAATGTATAAAAAACACGGACTAAATTCATCTTTAATTATTTATGATAATATGCGTCATGAAATTTTAAATGAAGTTGAAAATATTAAAGTATACAGGGATGTAGTTAATTTCTTTGATAAATAATGAATAAAAATTTCATTTTTAAAAATATAGTTCCGATTACTATACTATTTTCATTTTTACTCAGTGCTTGTTCATCAAGCATTGATTTTTTTGAAGTGAAACATGAGGAAGCGCAATTATTTATTTCAAAAAACAAAGAAACATCAGGCGCAGTAATAAAGCCAGAAAGTGTAGAGCTAGAATTTACTTTGTCTTCTTTATATAAAAGCGATAAACATTTGCTTAAAAGAAACTTAATATCAAGCGAAAATCGCAATCCAAAAATGCTTGTTGTTCCGCTTCATTTTAAAGATTCAAAAGAAGTGACGAATGCTTACGAAAAAATAGCTCTTAAAAACAACATTGAAGCAGTATTTAATGGCGATGAAAAAACTACTGGATATGAAAGTGTTAAAACTTATTATCAAAAATCATCTTTTAATAATGTGAATTTCGATATTGTTTTAAGCGATTATTACGATACAAATGTTTCATCAAATACTATTAAAAACAAAGATGACGTTGTTCGTTTGTGCTCAAATGTATTAAAAAACATAACAATTAAGAATGAAAAACCATCAAAAAATGATTTTGATCAAGATGGCGATGGCTTTATTGATTCGTTATTTTTTATTTATGATGTTCATAATTACCAAAGAGATTCATCTATTAATGATGTTTTTTGGGCATTTACTTATACAAAAGATTTTCCAACTTTAAGTGATAATCAACTAAACTTTTCTACTTTTAGTTTTGCTAGTTATGATTTTATGGAAAAAGGTGAAAATAGTGAGCTCAAATTAGATGCAAGAACATATATTCATGAACTTGGGCATCAATTTGGACTTGAAGATTATTATGATTACGCCAAGGACTCTTCTCCTACAACATATTTAAGCATGATGGATTCAAGTTTGTTCGATTTTGAGTACTATTCAAAAATGATTATGGGCTGGACAAAACCATATATTGTTTATGGAGAAGCAACAATTAATGAAAATGAACTTTTAACATCAAATTCTCCAGTCGTAGTTTTAGATGACGATACTATTATTAAAAGGAAAGGTGATAAATACGTTTTTAATCCTTTTAACGAATATCTTATAATTGATTATTTTGATTTTGATAACGATCTAATTAAGCATGACATGACTTATGGGAATAAAAATATTGGATTTGTTGAAGATTACTTCATTCAAAAAAGTGGTTATAGAATTTATCATGTTGATAATAGACTTTTTGAGGTTTCTAATTCAGCAACTAATTCTTTTTATAATCTTTTAGATACAAATTCGTATCTTTTAAAATGTATTAAAAATACTACAAGTACAATTTCGCCAAACTCAGAAACTCAATATATGAAAACATATGGTCTAAGCTCAAATTTTCCTTACAACATAAATGCATTAAATGAATTAACTTTAATCGCTAAAAAAACAGAACAAATTAATCAATATTCTTCTTTATACATAAAAAAACAAATAAACGATGATTATTCTGTATCTTCTTCGCTTATGAAAATCAATGAAGACTATTTATTTTATAGTGGTGACGTTTTTGATATTAAAAATTATTATCCATATTTTCTAAATGGTAATAGAGAAAAAGTGCTTTTTGATAATCAAAAAACAATGAAAACAAAGATTATTTTTGAGTAATTTTCTTATCCGAGAATTATTATAATAACAAATTTAATATCCAATTTATATATAATTTTATTAATATTAATATATTTAAAATACGTTTTTTAATTTAATAATAAATTAATTCTAATTTGAATATAAAAGTTATATAAATTTTTTAATAAATCCATGGGATTTAATGTATATGTATCAATATTGGTGATACGTTTCTACCCTTAGCCAATTAAGGACTACATTAATCGTAAGAACTTCGGTGTTCATCTTGAAACTGCATTATTCTTGGGGATTTATCATTATTTATTTGTTTTTCTATAGGAGGATTAATAATTTATATGAAAAACACAAAAATCTTACGTGCTAGTGCACTCGCTCTCGTTGCTGTTTTATCTGCTTGTGGTGGAAGCACAACTGAAATTATTGATTGGCAAAATGTTGAAAAAACATATCTCTCAGAAACAGAAATCGGTGTTAAAGATACTGTTAATGCAGGTGCATTAGATGCTTACACAGAATCAAACCCACTCAAAATTGCTTTAGTTACAGATAGCGGTACTCTTGATGATCACTCATTTAACGAAGCATCATGGAAAGGAGTTAATGAATTTGCAGTTAAAAATGGTGGTGGGGAAATCGTTAATAAAGCAGTTAGTACAGGAAAAATTCATACAAGATATTATCAACCATCAGGTGAATTTACAACACCTACAAGACTTGCAGCTATGAAATCAGCTGTTGAAGAATTTGGTGCAAATGTTTTAGTTTTACCTGGTTTCTTATTCCAAGGTGCTATTAAAGAAGCTATTGCTGATGATGCCTTCAAAAATGTTCACATCCTTGCTTTAGACTGTGTCAAAGAAGATGACAATTATAAACCATATGAATATACAGAAAATGTTACATCAGTTATTTATAGAGAAGAACAAGCTGGCTTCTTAGCTGGTTATGGTGCCGTTAAAGATGGCTATACAAAATTAGGATTTGTCGGTGGTATGGCTGTTCCAGCAGTTGTTAGATATGGTGCTGGTTATGTTCAAGGTGCTGCAAAAGCTGCTGAAGAATTAAAAGTTACTTCACCTGTTGAAATCAATTACTATTATGCTGGTAAATTTGAAGCTACTCCAGAAGCAACAACAAACGCAAAGACATGGTATAACAATGGTACAGAAGTAATCTTTGCTTGTGGCGGTGCTGTTTTCAACTCAGTCACAGAAGCTGCAGCTGGAAAAGCAGACAAGAAATGGATTGGTGTTGACGTTAACCAACACGCTGATACATCATTAGGAGAAGCTGGCAAACAATTATTAACATCAGCAATGAAAAACTTACAATTCAGTGTTGAAGTTATGTTAACTTCTTATGTTGATAATAACAAAACTTGGATTAGCGATTATGCTAGTAAAGTTGTTACAGTTGGTGCTGCTTCAGAAATGTGCAAACTTCCTACACCAGAAGCAGATGATGATACAGGCTGCTGGGGATTTAAAAATTGGACTGTCGAAGAATACAATACACTTTATGCAAGTTTAAAAGATGGTTCAGTTAAAGTTAACTCAAATTCAGATAATACTGCATTAAAAGATGCTAACTTTGGTGTTAATCCTGAATATTGTACAGTCAATTACATCGAATAATTTAATAAAATAATATTTCTTCATATGCTGTGAGTTTTCTCACAGCATATTTTAAAAGGCGGAACAATAATGGAAAACAATTACGCAATTGAAATGAGACATATCACAAAATCATTTCCTGGTATTAAAGCGAATGATGATATCTCTTTAGATTTAAAATATGGCGAAATTCACGCCTTATTGGGTGAAAACGGTGCTGGAAAATCCACATTAATGTCTATTTTATTTGGTTTATACACACCAGATGAAGGCGAAATTTTAATTAACGGCGAAAGAAATGAAGTCAAAAATCCAAACGATGCTACAAAATTTGGAATTGGTATGGTTCATCAACATTTTAAACTTGTTGAATGTTATACAGCCTTACAAAATATAATTTTAGGTTTTGAACCTACAAAATTTGGATTTTTACAACCAAAAAAAGTTAGAGATTCTATTATTGACCTTTGCAAAAAATACAAATTTAACATCAATATCGACGAAAAAATAGAAAATATGTCCGTTGGCGACCAACAAAAAGTCGAAATTCTTAAAATGCTTTATAGAGAAAATAACATTTTGATTTTTGATGAGCCAACCGCTGTTTTAACTCCTCAAGAAATTACTGATTTGATGAATTCTATGAAAGAATTAGTAAAGGAAGGTAAATCTATTTTATTTATTTCTCACAAACTTAACGAAATAATGGAAGTTGCAGATAGAGTTTCTGTTTTAAGAAAAGGAAAATTAGTCAAAACTCTTGAAGTTAAGGACACTAACGTTGAAGAATTATCAAGACTTATGGTCGGTCGTGATGTTGAACTTGTTACTCATAAAGATGAGCATACTCCTGGTTCATCAGTTTTAACTGTCAAAAATTTGACTATATATAATGAAGAGAAGAAAAAAGATGTTGTTAAAAATGTTTCTTTTAAAGTTAAAAAAGGTCAAATTGTGTGCATTGCTGGTATTGAAGGTAATGGTCAAACTGATTTAATTTATGGAATTACTGGTATAAGCGATGTTAAAGAAGGGGAAATTATTCTTCATGATGTCGATCGTTTATACTATCAAAATCTATATATACATGAAAGGCATATTGAGCAAGGTTCAAAAAAAGCAGATTTTTATAAAAATTCATACATTTTCTGGTTTAATACAAAAGCCATAATTAAATATGCAACCAACGCCATAGCTTTTTCATTCGTGAACGCCGGAAGATTAATTAGACATGGTTTTGAATATATAGTTGTCTGCCTCAAATATATAAAAAATGGTATTTCATATTTGTTTAGAAAAGATAAAGTTAATTATCCATTTGTTAAACCTGAGTTCCGCGCTAAAAAAGTCTATATTCCTTATTCATATGTCACTCCTAAATTTTATTCATACTATGATAATTTACCTGAACACCTTGATGTTCATTTAGAAAATTTATCAGTAAGATTCAGAAATATGGCGGGTATTGCGCATATTCCTGAAGATAGACATAAACATGGCCTTGTTTTAGATTTTTCGCTAAAAGACAATCTTGTTTTACAACGCTACTTTGAACCTAGATACGAAAGATGTCATTTTACTCTTGAAAAAAATAAAGAGGAATATTCAGAATCATTGCTTTCAACTTTTGATATTAGAAGTGGTGAGGGTATTTATTCAACAGTTAGAAGTATGAGTGGCGGAAACCAACAAAAAGCAATTTTAGGTAGGGAAATTGATAGATCTACACCTCTATTAATTGCTGTTCAACCTACTAGGGGTCTTGATGTTGGTGCAATTGAAAACGTTCATAAGAATTTAATTGCAGCAAGAGATGATGATCGTGCTGTTCTTTTAGTTTCACTTGAACTTGACGAAGTTATGAATTTATCTGATGTTATTTTTGTTATGTTTAATGGTGAAATAGTTGCAAAACTCAATCCAAAAGAAACTAATGTTAATGAAATTGGCCTTTATATGAGTGGTGCAAAACGCATGTCAAAAGAAGAAATTGAGAGGGATTAATTTATGAAGTTTGTCGAAAATGATAAAAAAATACCAAAGCTATCTCAATCAATAATAGAATTTTTCGGAAAAACAGGTACGATAAATTTCTTCTCAAGTTTTATTTGTATTTTTATCGGAATTCTATTTGGTTTTATTTTGATGGTTGCTCTTGATCCAGGAGCAGCTTTGAAAGGCTTAGGAGCATTGCTTAGTTCTGGTTTTTCAAACAATAATCAAATTGCATATGTTTTATATAATTCAGTACCAACCATGTTAGCTGGCGTTGCAATTGCATTCTGTTTTAAACTAGGCTTATTTAATATCGGTGTTACTGGGCAAGTAACATTTGGTGCTTTTGTTGGGGTCGTATGTGGTCTTAGCGGTATTCCTTGGTATATTTGCATAATTTTTGCAGGAATTGCAGGGATGTTAGCCGGTATGATCATTGGAATTTTAAAAGCAAAATTTAATGTTAATGAAGTTCTTTCTGGAATCATGCTTAACTGGATACTTTATTATGTGATTGGCATACTTGGAAAAACAGTTTTTAATAACAAATCATTCATTGATAAGTTAGAGCCAAGTTATTTTAGGGTCTTAAGTGGAAATGCTTTATTACCAGATATGGGATTATCAAGCGTTTTACCTGGTATGAATATTGGAATAATCGTTGCAATTGTAATTATTATTACTTTACAAGTTGTTTTGAATTATACAGTTTTTGGTTTTGAATTAAAAATGAGTGGATTAAATAGAGATGCGGCAAAATATTGTGGCGTCAACCAAACAAAAAGTATTATTTTAGCTCTTTGTATTGCAGGCGCATGTGCTGGAATTGGTGGATACATCATTTATGCAAACCCATATTACCCATTAAAATTTATTTATAGTAGCGATTCAAATTCACTCCTTGGAACTGGATTTGACGGAATTAGTGTTTCGCTTATCGCACAAAACAGTCCTATTGGATGTATAATATCTGCAATTTTCTTAAATTATATTGAAGCAGCTTCCCCATCATTAAAAAGTGCTTCAGCAACTTATAATCTTCATTACACCGAATTAATCAATGCAATTATTATTTATACAGCTTCATTCTCATCATTTATGGGCCTCCTTTTAAGAAAAGGAAATAGAAAAATACTTGAAAATTTTTCAAGAGATAAAGATTTAACTGAAATGGAGGGTCGTTAATATGTTTTCACCTTCTTCAATTGGAAATTTTGTTAATTATTTTATTATTTATGTTGTAGGTTTTATTCTTGGTTCATTTGGTGGAATGTATTCTGAATGTTCAGGAATTATCAACATTGCACTTGAAGGTTCAATGGTTGTTGGCGCTTTTAGCGGCATTATGTTCCTTCAAATTATGGCAGATGCTGCTGCAAATACTTGGTTGACTACAACGCTTGGTGGTGTTGCAATTTTATATATTCTTGGATCTCTCGTTGCAATATTGATTTCTATACTTTTTTCATTCTTGTTAAGTTTTGTTTCGATCAAATTAAAGGCAGATCAAACAATTGTTGGTACTGCATTAAACATCGTTGCAGTTGCGGTTTGTACAATTGTTAATACCTTTATTACTGGAAAAGAGAATAACGAAGTTAAAACTAGCTCGATATTCCCTCAAGTGAGTCTAAGCATTAACACTGGAAATGATTTTATTGATAATGCTTTCTCTGGCTTGAATTATTCAATTATTGTTGGAATTATTGCAATTATAATTCTCATGGTTGTAATGGATAAAATGAGATTTGGACTAAGACTAAGAGCATGTGGAGAAAATCCAGGTGCTGCTGATAGTGTCGGTATCAATGTTTATAGAATGAGATACATTGGTACAGCTATTGGATCAAGTGCTGCAGGTCTCGGTGGCTTTATAATTTTCTCGAATTTACCACTTGGTATGTGGAACATAAATGCTTTAGGTTTTGGCTTCCTTGTTATTGCAATTGAAATTTTAGGAAACTGGAAAACAAGAACTATTATGCTTGGTTCTACATTCTTTGCTTTCTTCTTTGCTTTTGCTCCAACATTTACAGCTCAAATTGGAATTCACCCAATTCCAGCCCTCAAAAATACAATTTTCGCTACAAGAGCATTCTATTATTGCTTGCCTTACCTCTTAGCTTTTATAACTCTTATTATATTTTCTAAAAAATCCAGAGCACCAAAGGCTGAAGGAAAACCTTACGATAAATCCACTAGATAATTATGGTTGTATTTTTATTTCGTTCTAAACGTGATAATATTATATAGCAATTAAGGAGCGACTCATGATTAAAGATATTTTAGTATTCTCTTTAACTTCAAACGTTGAACTTACTAACAAAGTATGTCAAATTCTTGGAATTGAAGCGAGTAAAAGTGAAGTCCACCATTTTGCTGACGGAGAGTGTTTAGCCACTTCGTTAGAAGATGTGAGGGGCAAAAAAGTTTACATTATTCAGTCTACTTCTAAACCTGTTAACGACAGAATTATGGAAACTCTTATTTTTATCGATGGTGTTAAAAGAGCAAATTGCAGAGAAGTTACAGTCATTATGCCTTACTATGGCTATGCTAGACAAGATCGAATTGCTCATATTAATGAACCTATTAGTGCTAAACTTGTTGCCGATTTATTTACTAATGTCGGCGTAAAAAGGGTATTAACAGTTGAACTACATACTCCTCAAATCCAAGGTTTTTTCGGTGTTCCTGTTGATAATTTATCCCCATCATATCTATTTGCGAAGTATATTAATAAAAAATATGATACTTCTAAATTAAATATTACTCATAATTTAGCTATTGTTGCGCCTGATCATGGTGCTTTACATAGAGCAAGAGATTTATCTAATTTCATTCCTCATACATCAATTGTTGTTATTGATAAACGTAGACCAAAACCAAATGTTGCTGAAATTACGAACGTTGTTGGTGATATTGAAGGCAAAACTTGCATCATGGTTGATGATATCATTGATACGGGCGGAACTATTTGTGCTGGTGCTAAAGTATTGATGGAAAGAGGTGCAAAAGAAGTTATTATCTGTTGCTCACACGCTTTATTTAATGGTAATGCACTAGAAAAATTTGAAAATGCAGATTACATTAAAGAAGTCGTAGTCACTGATACAATTGAACATCCTGAATTTAAAGGAAGTTCAAAAATAACAGTTATATCAATTGCGGAAATGATTGCTGATTGCATTCGTTCTCATGAATCACACGAAAAAATTAAAGATCAATACGCAAGATTCCATTAATTGATTTAAACATTAAAAAGCTCTGAAATTTCAGAGCTTTTTAAAATTATACAAAAATATTGGTGTTTTGCAGGGTTTTTTCGATTTTTTATAGTGAAATGAAATATTCTATTATATTTTTTTGTATCAAAAAATCATACACAATATCATAAAAACATAATGAAATATTCTGGTATTTTTGATAAAATCTTTAAATGTCAGGGCTTAAAAATTAGTCAATTTATGATTAAAGTAATAATTATTCTTCTATCAATTGCATTAGGGTGTATTACCGCTTTTTTAGGTTTTAACAATTTTGAATTAATTTATAAAGTTCTCATCGCAATCGCATTTTCAATCTTATTTATAATAGGGATTGCAGTTTTATTCTTTATTATTTTGTTTATTTTAACTATTGGTGAATCAAAAAATAAAGAAAGAGAGAAGCAATCAAAGTTTTATCGTAGTGTTTTACTTTTTTATAACAAATTTCTATTTTCCTTGTTTTCAATGAAAATCGAATATTCCGGCATTGAAAGATTTGATGGAATTGAACAAGCTTTGATTATTTCAAATCATAGATCGAACCTAGATTCTTTGGTAATTGATAATTATCTTAAAGATTACCCATTAGTTTTTGTTGCAAAAAAATCTCTTTTTAAAATTCCATTTGTTGGTAGATTAATTCATGGTTGCAATTATATTTGTTTAGATAGAAAAAACTTAAAGCAAGAACTTTTAGCAATTAGAAAAGGAATAAATATCTTAAATGATAAGAGTGAAAAATGCTCTGTTGGTGTTTTCCCTGAAGGTACAAGAATTCTCAACGAAGATTATAGTTTAGCTGAATTTAGACCTGGTTGTTTTAATCTAGCGAAAAAAAGTCATGTTCCAATTGTAATTTTTGCTTTAAAAAACACAGATAAAGTAAATAATGGACTTCTAATTAAAATACATCATATAAAATGCCATCTTATTAAAGTTCTATATTATGATGACTATAAAGATTTAAATACAATTGAATTAGCAAATTTATCAAAAGAAATAATCGGACAATATCTTAAGGAGGAAATTTGATATGAGATACGTTCTTTTTAACCCTTTAGCCACAATTAAATACACACAAGAAGAATTAAAAAGTAGAATCGGAGCGATTGACCCTTCAAAAACTATTAGTTTTTTAGATGCTACAAAAACTGACATTCACAATTTTCTTCTTAATATTAAAGATGGCGATGATGTATTTTTATGTGGTGGTGATGGAACACTTAATAAATTAATTAATTATGTAGATACTGATAAGATTAATTTTGATATTTACTTATATAAATCAGGTAATGGAAATGATTTTTTGAGAGATATCGATTCTTTAGATAAAGATTATGTTTTATTAAATCCATATTTTAAAAAATTACCAACAGTTAAAATTTTAGATAAAGAATATAAATTTATTAATGGCGTTGGCTTTGGAATTGACGGTTTAGTTTGCGTTGAAGCCGACAAAATGAAGGCGAACGGTCAAAATGATATCAATTACACAAGTTTATCAATTAAATTATTGCTTACAAAATACAAAAAAGTTAAAGCTACAATTGAAATTGATGGAAAAGTTTTAAATTATAAGAGTGTATTCTTAGCAAGCGCTATGAATGGAAGATATTATGGTGGAGGTATGAAAACTGCACCAGATCAAGACAGATTATCAGATACTATAACTCTTTGTGTCTGGCATAATTTTAATAGATTGACAGCTTTAATGGCTTTCCCTTCAATTTTTAAAGGCGAACATGTTAAAAAAGTTAAAAAAGTTACTACACTTTCTGGTAAACACATTAAAGTCACTTTTGATAAGCCAACAGCTCTTCAAATCGATGGTGAAAGTTTCGACAATATAATTTCATACGAGGTAACAAAATAAAATCGATTTAATTACAGACCACCTAGAGGAAACCTCTAGGTGTTTTTATATAGTAAAAAAATTTTAAAATTTGTATAATTCATTTTGCTATGTCTTTAATTTCATTTTCAAATGTAACTAAATACTATTCTTCAAACATGATTCTTGATCATGTTTCTTTTAGCATTAATAAAGGAGAACGTGTTGCACTTGTTGGACCAAATGGCGTTGGTAAAACTACTTTATTTAAACTTATATTAAAAGAAGAAGAACCAACACTTGTTCAAAAAGAAGACAAACCAGGTGATATCTCTATATTAAATGGAACAAAAATAGGTTACTTAAATCAGGATGCAATTCAAGATATTAATCACACAGTTAAAGAAGAACTTGAGACTGCTTTTGTAGAAATTTTTAAAAAAATAGATGATTTTAATAAAATAACTGTACTTTTAAGTCAAAATCATGATGAAAAAATACTTGAAGAATACAATAAAAGACTTGAAGAATTGAACCAGTTAGATGCTTTTAATCTTGATAACAAGATTGAAAATTATCTAACAAGATTCCATTTCCCTTTATCAATTTTAACAAAGCAAGTTAAAACACTAAGCGGTGGAGAAAGGATGAAAATAGCTTTTATTAAATTACTTTTGGGTTCTTATGATATTTTGTTACTTGACGAACCAACAAACCACCTTGATATTTCAACAATCGAATGGCTTGAAGAATATCTTTCAACTTTTAAAGGCACTATTCTTTTTATATCACACGATAGATATTTTTTAGACAAACTAGCAACAAAAATTTTAGATTTAGAAAATAAAAAAATCACAACATACAGCCTTGGATATGATGATTATTTAAAAGAAAAAGAACTTCGCTATCAACAAGAACTCGAAAGATTTAATAAAGAAGAAGAGGAAATTGAGAGACTCAAAAAATTTATTGAGTTTTACATGCCAAAACCACGATTTGTTGGAAGAGCAAAAGATAGAGTTCATAAACTTCAAAAACTAGAAGCAAGTCACATTGATAGGCCTATTAAAGAAAATAAAAATATTAAATTTAGAATTGAAGGAAGTAATTTAAAAAGTAAAGGACTGTTAGAAATTAAAGACTTAAGTTGTGGTTATACAAAAGCATTATTTCCACCTTTTTCTTTCACACTTTATGGGAAAGATAGATTAGCAATGATCGGCGACAATGGGGTTGGTAAAACGACCTTAATAAAAACGATTTTGAAAGAAATACCTGCGATTAGCGGGGTTTTTAAAGAATTAAGGCCTTTAAAAATTGGCTATATCAAGCAAAATGATTATGAATTTTTTAGTAAAGATACATGCTTGGAATACCTACAAAAGAAATACCCTACAAAAGTTGAAAAAGAGCTTCGCAGCGCGCTCGGAAGATTCTTATTTAGAAAAGAAGATGTTTTTAAGAACTGTGCTTTACTTTCAAATGGGGAAAGAATGAGACTAGTACTATGCGATTTATCGTTAAAGGAATATGATGTTTTGATTCTTGATGAACCAACAAACCATCTTGATCTTGTTACTAAAGAATGTCTACTCTCAACTTTAAAAGATTATAAGGGAGCTATTATTTTTGTTTCTCACGATAGATATTTTATTAACTCATTAGCAACACACATTTTATTCATTTCTCAAGATGAGACTAAAATTATTGAAGGAAACTATGATGATTTTAAAGAAGAAAATGATTTTAGTATCTTAGAAAGAAAAGAGGAAATGAAAGAAAAGGTAGAAAAACCGTTGGTCTATGACAAATTAGAAATAAAAAATAAGCTATCTAATAATAAAATCAAAGAGCTAAAAGAAAAATTGAAAGATATTGAAGAAAAACTTAACGATATTGATGAGCAATTGTCGATGGACTTTGAGGATTATTCAATAATTGATGCTCTAAATGATGAAAAATCTGAACTTGAACAAGAATATTTTGAAATATTAGATATTCTAGAAAATAATAAATAGTTATTAGGTTTAGAATATAATTTATCAAATAAGGGATACTATAGTCTATATATTATTAAAAAAGGATTTATTATGAATAAGTACATGGAAGAAGCAATTAAAGAAGCAAAAAATGGAATAACAAATCATCATGGAGGTCCGTTTGGAGCTGTAATCGTTAAGGATGACATTATTATTGGTCGTGGCCATAATGAAGTCTTAAAAAACAATGATCCAACATGTCATGGTGAAATTATGGCAATTCATGATGCATGCAAAAGACTTGGAACATTTGATTTAAGTGGCTCAGCAATTTATACAACAGGAGAACCTTGTCCAATGTGTATGGGTGCAATTTTATGGGCCAACATTGATAAAATTTATTATGGATGCAACATAAACGACACCGAAATTATTGGATTTAGAGATCTAAAATTTTACGATATTATGAAGGACGACAGAAAAGATTTTGTTGAAGAATTAGATAGAAATGAATGCTTAAAACTATATGAAGAGTTCGCTTCAATGAACACAAAAAAATACTAAAAATTATCAAAAACCCTGCAGAAATCGACTATTTTTGAAAAAAAGTCCCACGGAATTATGTGTGGGACTTTTTATAAACAATAATTTTTTAATTAAAATTCTTTAATTTTATAGACATCGAAATCGACGGATTTAGCGAGCTCTTTAACATCTTTTGCTTTTAAGAATCCAGCTGCTCCGCCTGATTCTCCAAGTTTGTATGATGTAAATACAGTTGCAAGTTTTAATGATTGAAGAGCATCATTAGTTCTTGTGTAGAAGTGGATGAATGAGGAGAACAATGCATCTCTACTTCCGACTGTATTAATAATCGTTCTTAATGTGATTGCGTCAATGTGGTAAACAACTCTTTTCTTTGAATCGAGAATCATTGCACCATCTCTTCCTTCTCCAAGAACAATAATTTCATTATGGTATTTTGCATAAATGGAGATTAAGAAGTCTTCATAATTTAAATTTTCAAGACCTTTATTTGACATAAATAAGATGTCACTATATTGCATGAATTCTTTATTATATTCATCGTCAATTGATCCGATAATATGAACATCAGTTGCGATTTTCTTATTTAATTCTCTTGCTTTTTCTAAAAGTGGTCTGTTGAAGTTTGTATTTGATAAAACAACTATGTCACTTTCTTTAATTTTTTCGATTTCTTTATCAAGTTCTTTTTGAATTCCTTGGATATCTTTTAAATCATCGTAGAATTTAGTATTTCTATCTCTATCTACTAAAACTACTGAATTAGGTGTGCTTTCAAGTGTGTAATTAATTGTAGAAGTATCGATTCCGGCTGATTTGATTTCGTTTACAACTATTTTTCCTAAAAAATCATTTCCTACGTGCCCACTAAGAATGACTTTATTTCCTCCGAGAGTTTTTAGGGCTTTTGCGATATTATATGCTTGGCCACTAACTGTGCTGTTGATGCCGAAGAATGGATATTCTACAGGGCAATAAAAAATTGGGAACGCATCAACGTCGACAATCGTTTCAAAATTAATTATACCTGAAACGTAAATTATTTTGTTTTTCATATGGTTATTAAATAGCTCCTTTTCAACATTATAATATAAAAATATAAATTTCTAAATAATGAATAATAAAATTTATTTTTAATGATGAATTGTAAAAAATAATCAGAATCTTTTTAAGTTATTGCTGTTATGATTATATTCAACTTAACTTGAATCTAGAAATTTTATTTAGATTGATTATTTAAAAAACATTTTATAAAATGAGTTTAAGAAGATATATTTAGTGCCTAAAATATATCATCACCTTACTTGAAGGATCTACTAAAAAAGCGATATGTATAATACGTCGATGATAATGGTTATTAGTAGATCCTTTTTTAATAGTTTTATTTGATTTATTTATGATATAATTTCAATCGACTCGTGTGTCTTCCCATGACTAACCACACGTAAAATTTAACAGGGGGGCTTTTTATGAAAGCAAATGAATGCTCAAAACTCAGCTCTTGGTTTAAGACAAATTTAGACTCAAGAGCAATTACTGCGAATGCTTTTATAGCTTGTCTATACGCAGTTGTAACTATAATTTGTGGACCATTAAGTTATAGTTTTTCACAATTTAGATTCTCAGAAGCATTGAATCTACTCGTATTTTTTAACCCAACATATACAATCGGATTGACTCTTGGTTGTTTGCTTGCAAATTTAATGTCAACAGTTGGACCTCTTGATATTATATTTGGAACACTAGCAACTTTAATTAGTTGTTTATTGATGATTGGATTATCAAAATTAGTTAAATCATTATTTCTTGCTGGTTTAATTCCTTCAATCATTAATGCAATAATTGTTCCATTTATTATTATTCTTTCAAGTCTTGGAACAAGTGAAGAAATGGCTCTTGATTCATTTTATTGGGTTATGTTTGGATGGGTCTTTTTAGGAGAATTTGTCTGCATTACTTGCGTAGGTTATCCTCTTTTTCTAACATTTACAAAAAAAGTAAAAAGTTTTAATAATTTAATAATTGCAACAAGAAATTTAGATTATAAATGGTAAAAAATTATGGCTGCTAAAGGATTTTATTTAGAGATATTACACGAAGACAAAAAAACTAAAGCTAGATATGGAATACTTCATACACCACATGGGGATGTTGAAGTGCCTATGTTTATGCCAGTTGGAACTTTAGCAACCGTAAAAACTTTATCTCCTGAAGAAATAAAAAGCATTGGAAGTGGTGTAATTCTCGCAAATACTTATCATCTCCACTTAAGACCTGGAGAAGATATTGTAAAAAAAGCAGGCGGAGTCCAAAAATTTATGAATTATGATGGACCAATGCTAACAGATAGCGGCGGATTTCAGGTTTTTTCTCTGGCTGAAAAAAGAAAAATCACAGAAGAAGGTGTTACTTTTAAATCACATTTAAATGGAGACAAAATATTTTTCTCACCAGAAATTGTAATTGACATTGAAGAAAAGATCGGCGCTGATATTGCAATGTCTTTTGATGAATGTATACCTTATCCTGTAAGTTATGAATACGCAAAAGATTCCACTTTACGTACTTTAAGATGGGCAAAAAGGGGAAAAGATGCACACAAAAAAGAAGACCAAGCTCTATTTGGCATTGTTCAAGGTGGAGAATTTGAAGATTTAAGAAAAATGTGTGCTTTAGAACTTGCTAAAATGGACTTTGATGGTTATGCGATTGGTGGAACATCAATTGGTGAGCCAAAAGATGTTTGTTTTAAAATGATCGATATGGCAGTAGATTATCTTCCAAAAGACAAACCAAGATATTTAATGGGTGTAGGAAGTTTAGATTATATATTAGAAGGAATTGCAAAAGGTATCGATATGATGGATTGCGTATTACCAACAAGAATTGCACGCCATGGAACCTTAATGACTCATGAAGGAAGAGTAAATATTAAAAACGAAAAATATAAAGAAGATTTTTCTCCATTAGATAAAGAGTGCGATTGTTATACATGCAAAAATTACACAAAAGCATATCTTAGACATCTCTATGTTTCAAATGAACAATTTGGTGCGAGACTACTTTCAATACACAATTTAAGATTTTTAATTTCTATTGTTGAAGGTGCAAGAGAAGCAATAAAAGAAGATAGATTTTTAGAATACAAAGATGAAATTCTCAGAAAATATGGGGATTCTAGAGGGTTTTAGAGAAATTTTTTATGGATATTGAACTTTTTAATTATTATTTACCTGAAGAACTGATTGCCCAAGAGCCAAGTAAAATTAGAGATGAATGCCGCTTGCTTGCTGTAAATAAAACAAGCAAAACTTTTGAAGATAAAATTTTTAAAGATATAATTGACTATCTAAAACCTGGTGATGTTTTAGTTAGGAACAATACAAAAGTAATTCCTGCACGACTATTTGCCACAAAAGAAGGAACAGGTGCACATGTTGAAGTCCTTTTATTAAAAGATCTTGGAGATGACACTTGGGAATGTTTATGTGGAAATGCTAAAGCAATTAAAGTTGGTACCCGTTTGCATTTTAAAGATGACATTTTGATCGGCGAATGTCTTGAGATTAAAGATGAAGGTATTAGGCATATAAAGTTTTTTTATAATGGTATTTTTCTAGAAGAACTAGACAAAATTGGAACGATGCCTCTCCCTCCTTATATTCATAAAGCTTGCAAAAACAATGATGAATATCAAACTGTTTATGCAAAAGTTGAAGGAAGTGCGGCAGCGCCAACTGCAGGTTTTCATTTCACACAAGAATTATTCAAAAAATTAGAAGAAAAAGGTGTAACAGTTGTAGAAGTGACCTTAAACATTGGACTTGGAACTTTTAGACCAGTTAAAGTGAAAGATACAAATGAGCATAAAATGCATTATGAATCTTATGAAATGAGTAAAGAAACTGCTGATTATTTGAATAAAGCAAAAAGTGAAAATAGACGAATTATTGCTATTGGTACTACAAGTGTAAGAACACTTGAAGCTAACTTTCAAAAATTTGGTTGTTTTAAAGAAGAAAAAAGCGAAACTAATATTTTTATTTCTCCAGGATATGAATTTAGAGCAATTGATTGCTTAATTACAAATTTTCATTTACCTAAATCAACACTTGTAATGCTTGTAAGTGCATTCATGGGAAGAGAGTTTACTCTTGAATGTTACGAACATGCTGTTAAAGAAAAATATAGATTTTTTTCATTTGGCGATTCGATGTTTATTTATTAATTTTTAACATTTTAGGGAGCGTAAAAAGCGAATCATTTATGTTTGTACAAAACATCCTTGGTTCATTTATACCGCTCCCTTTTACTTTAAAATGGTGTGGAAAGATAAATAAAATTCCATATTTTTAGCGATAATTATCAACAATATCTTAACTTTTCCACTCAACCTCATTACAAATTTCCAAAAGTAAACGCAAATCGCCTATTATAAAGTTGCATTTAGTTTTGGAAGGATTAATTATCAAAAAAATTATTACTCCATAGTCAATAATTTCAGTGATTTTACTTAGTTAATTCACAAGTAATTAAAACAAAAAACATTATATATTTTGAAAAAATTATGATAATTAGCGATAATTCATGAAAATTAAGCAATTTATCAAAATCTGTGTATACAAATTCAAATTGTAAAAAATATGATCAAAAATCCATGAAAAGATAAAATATATAGAATATTATTGAAACTACTAAATAATTATATGCGAATTGAATATAAAAACAAATCGCCAATTTTGTTGACTTTTTTACATTTTTAATACTTTTTTGTTGTCATTTTTTATACTTTTTTATACATGTTGCATTTAGTCTAAGAAATGCAACAAATTAAAATTTTGTTGCATTTAATCTTAGAATTCATGAGGGCGGTCCACCTATTTTCATCGCTTTGTGATGTGGAAATTTATGTGTAAAAAATTTTAGCTCTAATTTTGAAAAATAGTTTAATAATTTAACCGCTATAAATCGATGGAATTAGAGACTTATTTTCTTTAATAATTAATGGGTTTGTGCTATATTTTTGACATGATTGAAACCCTAAAAAAAGACGATTTTTTAAAGACATATAAAGAACTAAAAAAGATAAATAACAAACCAAAACTTTTAGTTCATGTTTGCTGTGGAGCGTGCTCAATTTATCCTTTAATCTATTTAATTGATTTATTTGATATTACAATATATTTTACAAATTCAAATATTTTCTCTTATGAAGAGTTTAAAAAAAGACTTGATGCTTTAGAGAATCATGTTCATTTTTTAAATAAATTATTCAATTCAGATATAAAAATAATTGTTTCTGATTATGATTATGAAAAATTTCGAGTTAATCTATTAAAGTACAAAGATGAAAAAGAAGGCGGGCAAAGATGTAAAATCTGCATAGCTAAACGACTTGCTGAAACATTTGATTTTGCAAGAAACAATAGTTTTGATTCTTTTTCAACAATTATGTCTATTTCTAGAAATAAAGATGCTATATATATAAATAGGATAGGAAAAGAGATTTCAAAAGGACAAGAGAAGTGTTTTTTTGTTCCATTTGATTTTAAAAAAGAAAATGGTCAAGACATTGGAGTGAAGATTGGGGGAAAAGAAAACGTCTATCGACAAGATTTTTGCGGATGTGAGTTTTCAATTAGATAATTATGGAAGATATTAAAATTAGCGTGATTGTTCCAATTCATGGCGTAGATAAATATCTAGAAGAATGTTTGAATTCACTTTTGTACCAAACTTTTTCAAAAAAGTATGAAGTTATTTGCGTTAGCGACTCTCCAAACGATACTTCTCCATCAATCATTGATAGGTTTGTTAGTTTAAGACCTGATATTTTTGTTCGACTTGATGTAAATAATAAAAATTTATCTTTTACAAGGAATGATGGACTAAAAAAAGCAAGAGGTGAATATGTTGCTTTTGTTGACGGCGATGATTTTGTGGATAAAAATTATTTATTGAATTTATACAATAGTGCAGAAGAATCTCGTGCAGATGTGGTTTGCTGCAATTATTTTATGTATAAAAATGGAAATACCTCTAAGTTTATCTCTTCATTTTTAGCTCCAAATAAACTAATAAGTTCAAAAAAAGCACTTAAAATGCTAATGAATGATATCGGCATTCGTTCTTATGCATGGCTTAAATTAGTGAAAAGATCTTTTTTGATAAATAACAAAATTGAATTTATCGACAATAAAAAAGTTATTGAAGACTTTGTTTTTTCATACATGATTTTTGCTAAGGCTAATAAAATAATGTGTATAAATGACCGTTTATATTTCTATAGGCAAAGAGAAGAATCGATAACGGGCAGTGGTGCAACTTTTTCATTTGTTCAGTCATTTTTATCTGGTTATGCCATAGCAAAACTCTACTCATATGCTAATAATATTAGGTTCAAATTGCCAATTTTTATTAAATTATATTTCTTGTGGTATATGTATTTGACTACTAAAAAAGGCAATAACGAATTAGATAAAAAAGTTGTTTTTCATCAAATTTTTAAACAATTTTGGTTAATCGCTAATGAAGTTGTGTATCAAAATACACCATGGGAAGATGTTGCAAAAATTGCTCTTAATAATATGGAAATCTCTGAATCAATCAGAGTAACAAAAACTGAAATTTTTAATATAAAATAGCGATTTTTTATCAATTTTATGCAAAAAACATCATTTTTTTGCGACTTTTTTAAGTTCGAAAAAATAATGAAAAAAATGCTAAAAATGTGTTGACTATAGAGCTTTGTTTATAGTAAAATTTTGAAGCTTACAAAAAGCAATGAAGTGCGAGGTTGCTGATACACCCACAAGCGTTGTCATGAGATGGTCAGGGAATTCGCACAGAGCTAATAACTTGTAAGTAGTGAAAGGAGAAGAATTCATGGCAAAAGTCAAAAAGATTAGAGTTCGTTTACAAGCTTATGATCACAAAGTACTTGATATGAGTGTTTCAAAGATTGTAAATGCAATTACAAAAACAGGTGCTCGTGTAATCGGACCTATTCCATTACCAACGGAAAAACAAGTTTACACAATCTTAAGAGCTGTTCACAAATACAAAGATTCACGTGAACAATTCGAAATCAGAACTCATAAGAGAATTATCGATATCCAAAATCCAAACAACGAGACAATCGATGCATTAAGAAGATTGGATCTCCCAAGTGGTGTTGATATTGATATGAAGTTATAGGGAGGTAAGACACATGAAAGAAATCATCGGTAGAAAGATGGGTATGACTCAAGTCTACACAGAAGATGGAACAATGTATGCTGTTACTGTTATTGAAGTCTTACCAAACGTCGTTACTTTAAAGAAAACAGTTGAAAGAGATGGTTATGATGCTATTCAAGTTGGTTACGAAGAAAAGAAAGCTTCAAGATTAACTAAAGCAAGACAAGGCATTTTCGCTAAAGCTAACACAACTACAAAAGAATTCTTATTCGAACTTAAAGGCGATGAAATGAATGGATACGAAGTTGGACAAGAAATTAAAGCTGACTTATTCCAAGCAGGCGAAATCGTCGACATCATCGGAAAGAGTAAAGGTAGAGGTTATGCTGGTGTCATTAAAAGATGGGGACACAAAATTGGACCTAAAGGACACGGAAGCGGATACCACAGAGGTCAAGGTTCATTTGCTAACAATGGTAGATGCAACAACCGCGTTATTCCAGGCAAAAAGATGTCAGGACACATGGGAAATCAAAGCGCAACAGTTTTAAATCAAATTATTGTTAAAACAGATGCTGAAAAAGGTTACATCCTCGTTAGAGGTGGCGTACCTGGAGCAAAGAAATCAATTGTTAAGATTAGATCAGCAGTTAAAGCAAGCTTACAAAAATATGCTGTCAAACCAGTAATCGACAGAAGTGTAAAGGCTGAAACAGCTGAATAAGAAGGGAGAAACTTATGGCAGATTTAAATTTAAAAGTCTATTCCCAAGATGGTACTGAAGTTTCCTCACTTAGCGTTTCTGAAAATGTATTCGGAATTGAGCCTCATCAACAAGTCATGTTCGATGCAGTCTTAGTTAGCGAAGCAAATTCACGTCAAGCAACAGCTAAAACAAAGAAAAGATTCGAAGTTAGCGGCGGTGGTAAGAAACCTTGGAGACAAAAAGGAACTGGTAGAGCTAGAGCTGGTTCAACACGTTCACCTATCTGGGTTGGCGGCGGAACAGTATTTGGCCCAACAGGAATTCAAAATTTCAAAATCAAACAAAACAAAAAACAACACAAACTTGCTTTAAAGAGTGCATTCTCACTTAAAGCAAAAGAAGACTTAGTCGTTCTTGATTCATTAAAAGTTTCAGGTAAGACAAAAGAAATGGTCGCAGTTCTTAAAGCATTAAAACTTGAAAACGCTAAAACACTTATTATTACAAGTGATCCACTCGTTTATCAAGCAGCTGGCAACCTCAGCAATGTTGGATTTAGAACAGTTGGAAATATCAGCGTTTATGACTTATTAAACTTTGCAAAAGTCTTAGTCGTTGCTGATGATGTTAAGAAAATCGAGGAGGTTCTCAAATAATGGCTAACGAAAACGTCACAAAGAGAGCATCAATTGCTGACTTTGATGTAATTATCAGACCAGTAATCACTGAAAAAAGTGTCACAGCTTCAAGCGAAGATAACAAATACACATTTGTTGTAAAAAAAGGTGCTAACAAAATTCAAATTAAAAACGCTATTCAAAACATTTATAACGTCCACGTTACTGGCGTAAACGTAATTAATGTTCCTGCAAAATTACTTTCAAGAGGAACACGTTATAAAGGTTCATTAAGTGCTTATAAAAAAGCAATTGTCACTATTAAAGAAGGCGAAACAATTAACCTTTACGCAGAATAGTCGATTAACTTATATATAGGAGATTAAAAATGTCTATTAAGAATTATAAACCATATACTCCTTCAAGACGTGCAATGACAACATTAAGTTTTGAAGAGATTACAAAATCTACTCCTGAAAAAAGTTTAGTCGTTACACTTAAAAAGAGTGGTGGTAGAAACCAACAAGGTGTTATCACAACTCGTCATATAGGCGGCGGAAACAAAAGAAAGTACAGAATCATCGATTTCAAGAGAAATAAAGATGGCATAGTTGGTAGAGTAGCAGCTATTGAGTACGATCCAAACAGAAATGCTCACATCGCATTAATTAATTACTTCGATGGTGAAAAAAGATACATTATCCAACCAAAAGGATTAAAAGTTGGAGACAAAATTGTTTCTGGCGATGAAGTCGATATTGTTGTAGGTAATGCATTATTACTTAAAAACATTCCTGAAGGTACATTTGTTCACAACGTTGAATTAATGCCAAAGAAAGGTGGACAACTTTGTAGAAGTGCTGGTTGTTCAGCTCAAATCTTAGGTAAAGATGGTAAATATGTCATCGTCAGACTTCAATCAGGTGAAACAAGAAAATTACTTGGTGAATGTAAGGCAACAGTCGGTGTAGTTGGTAACGAAGATTGCAACCTTATTAACTTAGGTAAAGCTGGTAAAACTAGATGGTTAGGTACTAGACCAACAGTTAGAGGTAGCGCAATGAACCCACCAGATCACCCACACGGTGGTGGTGAAGGTAAATGTCCTGTCGGTAGAGATGCACCTCGTACACCTTGGGGTAAGAGAGCTCTTGGTGTCAAGACAAGAAAAGTTAAGAAAGCAAGTTCAAAGCTTATTATTAAGAGAAAGAATGGATAGTGAAAGGAGTGGAATAAAATGGCACGTAGTTTAAAAAAGGGACCATTTGTTGATGAAAGCTTAATGAAAAAAGTTGAAGCATTAAACGCATCAAACAAAAAAGCAGTCATTAAGACATGGTCAAGAAGAAGTACAATTTTCCCAGAATTTGTTGAACACACTTTCGCTGTTTATAACGGACATGCATTCATTACAGTTTATGTAACTGAAGATATGGTCGGACACAAACTTGGTGAATTTGCTCCAACAAGAACATACAAAGGTCACTTCGGTAATAACGCTGAAGATAAGGCAGCAGCAATGAAAGCAGCTGGTATCAAGAAATAGTTAGGAGGATAGATGATGGCAGAAACAAAGAAAACTACAGAAACAGTCGAAACTGTAGAAACTGAAGCTAAAGTAAAAGCTCCTAAAAAGACAACAGCTAAAAAATCAACAACAACTAAAGCAAAAACAACTAAGAAAGCTGCAGCTGAAGAAGCTAAAGCAGAAGAAACTGTAGCAACTGAAACAGTTGAAGAAGTTAAAGCTCCTGCAAAACGCACAAGAAAACCAAAAGCTGTTAAAGAAGAAAAGAAAGAAGAACCAAAGGTTGTAAAACCAGTAGTCACAAGCGCAACAGCAAAAGCAATCAATGTCAAATGTACTCCAAGAAAATGTAGATTAGTCATTGATCTTGTCAGAGGAAAAGATTGTGACGAAGCACTCGGAATCTTATTCAATTCACATCACTCAGTAAGTACAGCAGTAGCTAAAGTTATTAAATCAGCAATGGCAAATGCAACAAATAACTTCGGATTAGATGGCGAAAAATTATACGTCGCATCAATTCAAGCAAGTGATAGTGTAAAAATGAAAAGATATCTTCCAAGAGCTAAAGGAAGTGCAAGCGGTTTAGTCAAGAGATTCTGTAACATCTACGTTACAGTTAAAGAAAGAATCAAGGAGTAGTTAATATGGGTCAAAAAGTTAATCCAGTAGGAATGAGAGTTGGTCTTAATAAAAACTGGAACTCAAGATGGTATGCTTCTGATAAAGATTATTCCCGTTTCTTAGCTGAAGATATTAAGATCAGAGAATTCTTAGAAAAGAAAATCGGTAGAGATTCACAATTATCTCATATCGAAATCGAAAGAAAGAAAAATGATAAAGGTTATTTCGTTCGTGTAATCGTCTTCGTTGCAAAACCTGGTACAGTTATCGGACAAAAAGGTGAAAATATTAACAAATTAACTGAAAACCTTGTCAAAATGTTAAATTGCGCAGTCAAGATTGACGTTGTTGAAGTTAAACAACCATACCTTGATGCAAGAATCGTTGCTGATTCAATTTGCGCACAACTTGAAGCTCGTGCAAGCTTCAGAATCGTTCAAAAGAAAGCAATCGCTCAAGTTAGAAAAGCAGGAGCTAAAGGTTGTAAAACTGCAGTTTCTGGTCGTTTAGCTGGCGCTGATATTGCTAGAACTGAAGGATATAAAGAAGGAACTATGGCAATCAATACATTAACAAGTGATATTGATTACTCACAAAGAGAAGCAATGACAACTTATGGAAAATTAGGTGTCAAAGTCTGGATTTGCCGTGGTGAAATTGAAATTAATCCTAGAAATGTTGAAGCTGATAGCCAAACAAAAGGAGAATAGTTATGTTACAACCAAAGAGAGTTAAATACAGACGTCCTCATATTATTAGATATGAAGGATTATCTAAAGGTGGTAATACTGTTGCATTTGGTGAATATGGTCTCCAAGCAACAAGTGGAAACTGGGTCTCCGATAGACAAATCGAGGCTTGCAGAATTGTCTTATCACGTTACACAAAACGTGAAGGAAAAATTTATATCAGAATCTTCCCACACTTAGCTAAAACTAAAAAACCAGCTGAAGTTCGTATGGGTTCTGGTAAAGGTAGTCCAGAATACTGGGTTGCAGTCGTTAAAAAGAATAGAGTTATGTTTGAAATTGGCGGAGTACCAAAAGATATAGCAGTTGAAGCATTACGTCAAGCTAGCTATAAATTACCACTCCGTACAAGAATTGTAAGTAAAGAGGAGACAAAGTAGTTTATGAAGATTAAAGAAGTTAGAGAATTATCTACTGAAGAATTAAATAATCAAGTTTATTCCCTCAAAGAACAATTATTCAATTTAAGAAGAAAGAAAGCCGTTGGTAATCTTGATAACATGCTCGAACTTAAGAGAATTAGAAAAGACATCGCTCGTATCTACACAGTCTTAAGAGAAAGAGAACTCGGTATGAATAAGGAAGGCAACTAATTATGGATCACAAGAAAAGAATTACAGGTGTAGTTGTTAGCGACAAGAGCGCAAAAACAATTGTCGTCCAAATGGAAGGTTATAGAAAACACCCAAAATATAAAAAGAGAGTTCAATTCAGAAATAAATATTATGCGCACGATGAAAACGAAATCGCACATGTTGGAGATGTCGTTACAATCGAAGAATGCAGACCACTTAGTGCTTTAAAGAGATTCGTACTTATTTCAGTAGATCAAAAAGCTCTTGAAAGCATTAAAGTTATTGAAAGCGAAGAACTCAAAGAAGTTCTCCATGAAGAAGAGAAGGAGGCCGAATAATTATGATACAAACAGAAACAAATTTAGTTGTTGCTGATAATAGCGGTGCTCGTTCAGTTAGAGTATTCAGAATCTATGGCGGAAGCCACAGAAAAAGTTGTTCAGTCGGTGACATTGTTCAATGTGCTGTAAAAGATGCTATCCCAAATGGAAAAGTTAAAAAAGGTAGCGTTGTCAAAGCAGTTATTGTCAGAACAAGTTATCCACTTGAAAGAAAAGATGGTTCAACAATCAGATTTGATGATAATGCATGCGTTATTATTAATGAAGATAAGACACCAGTCGGAACTCGTGTATTCGGACCAGTCGCAAGAGAATTAAGAGAAAAAGGTGAAACTTTTATGAAAATCGTTTCTCTTGCTCCTGAAGTCTTATAAGGAGGTAAAGGAAATATGAAACTTAAAAAAGGTGATAAAGTAATCGTTATCTCTGGTAAAGACAAAGGAAGCATTGGAACAATCCAAAAAGTCTTCCCAAAAGAAAACAGAGTTATCGTTGATGGCGTTAATGTTTGCAAAAAACATGTAAAACCAAATCAAATGAATCCTGAAGGAAGTATTCAAGAAATCTTTGCACCAATCGATGCTTCAAACGTCATGTTCTATGATGAAAAATCAAAAAAAGGAACAAGACTTGGATATAAAGAAGGTAAAGATGGTAAAAAAGTAAGATTTATGAAATCTTCTAAGAAGGAAGTTAAATAAAGGAGAAAGTTATGGCAGAAACAAAGAAAACAACAAAAACTGAAACAGCTAGTCATAAAGCTCCTAGTACAACAAGATTAATTGAATCTTTCAAAAAAGAAATTGCTCCAAAATTAATGAAGCAATTCGAATATACTTCAATTATGCAAGTTCCACATCTTGAAAAAATCACAATCAATATTGGTGTTGGTGATGCAACTCAAGATAAAAAGAGAATTGAAGAAGCTGTTGAAGAATTAGCACTTATCACTGGTCAAAAACCAGTCATTACAAAGGCTAAAAAGAGTATCGCAACCTTTAAATTAAGAGAAGGTGAACCAATCGGATGTAAAGTAACTTTAAGAGGAGTCAGAATGTATGAATTCTTCGATAAGTTAGTTTCAATCTCTCTCCCAAGAGTTAGAGACTTCCGTGGTGTTAGTAAAAACTCATTTGATGGCAGAGGAAATTATACTTTAGGAATTAAAGAACAATTAATTTTCCCTGAAATCAATTATGATAAGGTTCAAAAGGTTAGAGGTATGGACATTACAATTGTCACTACAGCTAATACAGATGAAGAAGCTTACGCTCTATTAAAAGAGTTAGGTATGCCTTTCAATAAATAATAGAGGATAACAGTATGGCAAAAACTAGTTTAAAGGTTAAACAATCAAGACCACAAAAGTTCAAAGTCAGAGAATATACACGTTGCGCAAGATGTGGTAGACCACACAGCGTTTATTCAAAATTCGGTCTTTGTAGAGTTTGTATTCGTGAACTTGCTTATAAGGGTGAAATCCCAGGCATGAAAAAATCATCATGGTAATTAGGAGGAATAGAAGATGCATCAAGATCCAATAGCAGATATGCTTACAAGAATTAGAAACGCTAATGCTTTACATCATGAAACAGTTTCTATGCCTTCATCAACTATGAAAGTTGGGATTGCAAAAATCTTATTAAGCGAAGGATTCATTACAAGTTATAAAGAAACAAAAGATAAAACTGGAAAGAAAACTCTTTCAATCGTATTAAAATACGGTCCAACAGGCGAAAAAGTCATTTCCGGTTTAAAGAGAATTTCAAAACCTGGATTAAGAGTTACAACTGACAGTAAACATGTCCCTTACGTTCTCAAAGGTCTTGGAATTGCAATTATTTCAACAAGTAAAGGTCTTCTTACTGATAAAGCTTGTAGAGCTCAAAATGTCGGTGGTGAAGTCATTTGCTTCGTATGGTAATAGGAGGATAGATTTATGTCACGTATAGGAAATAAACTCATCCATATTCCAGAAGGATTAAATGTAACAATCGGTGAAGGTTTTGTTGATATTAAAGGAAAATTTGGTGAAGATAAAATCGCATTCGATTCAAAAGTCCTTGGTGTCGAAATTAATGACGGTATCTTAAAAGTTACACGTGCAAACGACACAAAATCTGTAAAAGCTATGCATGGTACAATTCGTGCATTAATTCAAAACGCTTGTACAGGATGCCACGAAGGCTTCGTTAAAAAATTAGCAATTATCGGTATTGGTTATAGAGCTGAAATGAAGGGTAAAGATGTTGTTTTATACGTCGGTTACTCTCATCCAGTTACAATTTCTCCAATGGATGGTGTTACTATCAAAGTTATTGATACAAAATCAAAAGATATTAACTGTTTCATCGAAGTATCTGGAAGCGATAAATTCAAAGTCGGTCAAGTTGCTGCTCAAATTAGAGAAATCAGAAAACCTGAACCATATCAAGGAAAAGGTATCCGTTACGTTGGCGAAAATGTCTTACGTAAAGAAGGAAAACGTGCTGGTAAGAAATAATAGGAGCTAGATAATATATGATAAATAAAGTTGATAGAAACGCAGAAAGACTTAGAAGACATAGAAGAGTTCGCGCTAAGATTAGTGGAACAAGTCAAGCTCCTAGACTTTGTGTTTATAGATCAAATAAAAACATTGAAGTCCAAGTTATCGATGATACAAAAGGAATTACACTTTGTTCAAGTTCTAGTGAATCATTAAAATTAGAACACGGTAACAATATCGAAGCTGCAAAACTCGTCGGTGCTGACATTGCTAAAAAATGTTTAGCTCTCAAAATTGAAAATGTTGTATTCGATAGAGGCGGATACATTTATCACGGTCGTGTCGCAGCAGTTGCTGAAGCTGCTCGTGAAAATGGCTTAAAATTCTAAGGAGAAGGACAATGGAAGAAAATAAAAACATAGTCGCAGAAAAAGTTGAAGAAACAAAAGACGCAACAGCTCCTAAAGAAGAAAAAGCACAAGATGGCAAAAGAAGATTCAACAAAAACAAAAAGAACTTCCAACGCCAACCTCGTAAAGAAGTCGTAAAAGAATACGAAGAAAGAGTTGTTCAAATCAATAGAGTTACAAAAGTTGTCAAAGGTGGTAAGAGAATGAAATTCTCAGCTCTTGTCGTCATTGGTAATGGTAAAGGTAAATTCGGATTTGGAACTGGTAAGAGCGGTGAAGTCCCAGACGCAATCAAAAAGGCTGTCGAAAAAGCAAAAAGACAAGTCGTTGATGTCAAAATCGTCAAAGGAAACACAATCCCACACGAAATTATTGGTAAATTCGGTGCTACAACAGTCTTCTTAAGACCAGCACCAGAAGGTACTGGAATTATCGCTGGTGGTCCAGTCAGAGCTGTCATTGAACTTTCAGGTATTAAAAACGTTTACTCAAAAGTTCATGGTTCTAGAACTAAAATTAATGTTATCCGTGCAACATATGATGCACTTGTTAACCAAAAAGACTATAAAGCAGTAATGGCTTTACGTAAAGGAGGAGAAGAAGATGTTAAATAATCTTAAACCTACTGAAGGAAGCAGAAAAACAAAAATTAGACGCTGCAGAGGCCTTGGAAGTGGACTTGGCAAAAATGGTGGAAGCGGAAACAAAGGTCAAAATTCAAGATCTGGCGGTGGTGTCAGACTTGGATTCGAAGGTGGACAATTACCACTTTATAGACGTTTACCAAAAAGAGGTTTTAAAAACTTTGGTCATAAAGAATACGCAATCATCAATCTTGCTACAATTGAAAAATATTATAACGATGGTGATACAGTTTCAATGACATCACTTTTTGAAAAAGGTCTTATCCAAAAAGAATATGATGGTTTAAAAGTCTTAGGTAATGGTGAATTAACTAAGAAAGTTACAATCGTCGCAGATAAAATTTCAAATTCCGCATCTGAAAAGATCGAAAAATGTGGCGCTAAAGCTGAAATTAGTAAATAATATATAGGTATAAATTTTACTAAGGCAAAACATGAAGAAGTTTATTGAAATTTTTAATAACAAAGAAGTCCTTAACCGTATCTTTTTTACGGTAATGATTTTATTTGTTTTTAGAATCGGTTGTGCTATTCCAACTCCTGGAATTGACGCAAGTGAATTCTCAAATCAACTACAAAGTAATTCAAACAATGTATTAGCATTAATGAATTTGCTTGGTGGAGGAGCATTACAGAACTTTTCAATTTTTGCCCTCGGTGTTTCCCCATACATTACATCACAAATTATTATCCAACTCCTTAGTATGGATGTTCTTCCAGCATTGACCGAGTTAAATAGACAAGGTCAATATGGAAGACGTAAGATTGAAATGGCAACTCGTTATTTAACTTTAATGCTTGCTGCTGTTCAAGCTTATGGTATTATCCAAACTGCTAAGAATACTTCTTGGATCACATTTACACTTGAAGAGAATTTCCTCTCTTATGCTTATATTGTTACGATTATGGTTGCTGGAGCTATGCTTGTTATGTGGCTTGGCGACCAAATCACTACAAAAGGTATTGGTAATGGTATTTCAGTTATAATTTTTGCAGGTATTGTATGCTCTCTTCCAAATCAAATGAGTACTGCATTCCAAAAATGGGTACTTCAAAGTTGGAATCATGGAAACATTGAAGCAACAAAAGGCGTATTCCAGTTTATACTTTATATACTTTCATTTATTTTAATTATTGCGTTCGTTATATTTATTGAATTAAGTAAACGTAAATTACCAGTTCAACATGCGACACGTAGTGGAGGAAGTGAAAAAATTTCAAAAGCTAGTTTCCTTCCTATTAAAGTAAATAGCGCTGGAGTTATCCCTGTCATTTTTGCTAGTAGTATCTTAATGGCACCAAGTGTTATTGCATCTTTCATTTCAAGTGATGCAGCAAATGCTGAATGGCTAAAGATATTCCAATACAATCAACTCGTTGATACAGGTGGAGTTATGATTCCATGGGGATTATTTATCTATATGATACTTGTCTTCACATTTACATTCTTCTATGCGAATCTTCAAATCAATCCTGCTCAACTTGCTGAAAACTTCCAAAAAAATGGAAGCTACATTCCTGGAATTCGTCCAGGTATTGAAACAGAAAAATATGTCCGTAGAGTTTTAAATAGAATTACACTAATTGGTGCTTGTTCATTAACATTTATTAGTGCACTTCCTGTTATTTTAACTCTAAGTGGTGTATTTGGTAATGACTCAAGCCTTGCACTTGGTGGTACAGGTCTCATCATCGTTGTTGGTGTTGCCCTCGAACTTAATAACCAAATCAATGGTTTAATTGCTGGTAAGAGTTATGATGAAGTAATCGGAGGTATGTAAACTGTCTTTATGAAAAATATTATATTAATGGGCCCACCTGGAGCTGGAAAAGGAACAAACGCAAAACGTATTTCAAGTTTTTATAAAATTCCACATATTTCTACTGGAGATATGTTTAGAGAAGCTATTAAAAACGGTACTAGTTTAGGAAAGCTCGCTAATGAATATATTTCTAAAGGCTTACTTGTACCAGACGATGTTACAATAGGACTTGTTAAAGAAAGATTATCAAATCCTGATTGTGCAAATGGCTATCTTCTTGATGGTTTCCCACGTACTTTAGAACAAGCTAGAGCACTTGAAGAAATCGGAAAAGAAATTGATAGACCAGTTAATCATGTCTTAAACATTGTCGTCCCTGAATCAATTCTTGTTGAAAGAATATCAGGGAGACGTGTTTGTAAGAAATGTGGCGCACCATTTCATATAAAAACTTTACAACCTAAAGTTGAAGGTGTATGTGATTTGTGTGGAGGTGAACTTTATCAAAGAAAAGATGATAATGAAGAAACCTTAAAAGAAAGACTTAATGAATATCATAAGTCAACTGAACCACTTATCAAATTTTATAGAGATTTAGATTTATTAAATGATCTTGATGGTGATAAACCTCTTGATGAAATTCTTAATAAAGTCAATGACTTGCTGAAGGACTAATTAATGGGAATTATTATTAAAAGTCAACGTGAGATTGCTTCAATTAAAGAAGCAGGAAAAATATTGATTGAATTATTCGATCTTTTAGAATCTCACACTAAACCTGGAATCTCTACTTGGGAACTCGATAAAATTGCAGAAAGATTTATTCGTTCAAAAGGAGCAATTCCTTCTGCAAAAGGTTATGGAGGATTCCCAGGTGCAATTTGTATCAGCGTAAACGACGTCTTAATTCACGGCATTCCTTCTAAAAAAGTAATTTTAAAAGAAGGAGATATCGTAAGTTATGATTGTATGGCTACATTAAAAGGTTATGTCGCTGATGCATGCCGCACATTTCCAGTTGGAGAAATCTCTCCAAGTGCAAAAAAACTAATTGATACCACACGTAATGCATTTTTTGAGGGTGTTAAATTAGTAAAACCTGGAATCCATCTAGGTGATGTGTCTCACGCAATTGAGATGTGTGCAAAAAAAGAAGGGTACACATTAACCAGTGATTACACTGGTCATGGCGTTGGATGCAAAGTACATGAAGATCCTTATGTTCCAAATGTAGGAAAACCTGGAACGGGACCTGTTCTTCAAAAAGGAATGGTTATTGCAATTGAACCTATGGTAAATGAAGGAAAGGTTGACTTAATCGTTCTAGATGATGAATGGACTGTTAAAACTAAAGATGGCAAACTATCAGCTCACTATGAAAATACGGTTGCGGTGACTGATAATGGCTATGAAATCTTAACTTTAAAAGAAGAGGAAGGAAATTAAATGGCAAAACAAGATGTTATAACCGTTGAGGCGGTAGTTGTAGAAGCTTTACCAAATTGTAACTTTAAAGTAAAGTTAGAAAATGATGTAGTAATCCATGCCACTGTTTCTGGTAAAATCCGTATGCATTACATTCGCATTTTACCGGGAGATAGGGTTACTGTTGAATTATCGCCTTATGATTTAAACAATGGCAGAATAGTTTTTAGACACAAGTAGTCTACTAGGAGGTAATTATGAAAGTTAGACCATCCGTTAAACCAATTTGTGACAAGTGCAAAGTTATCAAAAGACATGGCAAATTAATGGTTATTTGCTCAAATCCTAAGCACAAACAAAGACAAGGTTAATTAAGGAGAATTGTAAAGATTATGGCACGTATAGTCGGTGTTGATATTCCAAACGATAAGGTTGTTGTCGTCAGCTTAACTTACGTTTTCGGAATTGGACTTACAACAAGTAAACAAATTTTAGAAAAAGCTAAAGTCGATCCTTCAAAAAGAGTTAAAGACTTAAGCGAAGAAGAAATTACAAGAATTAGAAACGAAATCTCCCACCTTAAAGTTGAAGGTGATTTAAGAAGAGAAATCGGACTTAACATCAAACGTCTTCAAGAAATCGGTTGCTACCGTGGTATCAGACATAGAAGAGGTCTTCCAGTCAGAGGTCAAAGAACAAAGACTAATGCAAGAACTAGAAAAGGTCCACGTAAGACAATCGCTAATAAGAAAGAAGCTGTTAAATAATAGGAGGTAGAAAAAATGGCTAAAAAACAAACTACCCGTAAAAAGAAAATTAAGAGATCTTTTAGTAAAGGTGTCGCTCACATTCACGCAACCTTCAACAATACAATCGTCACAATTACAGACGAGGCTGGAAATGCAATCGCTTGGTCATCAAGTGGTGTATTAGGATTCAAAGGTGCTAAAAAATCTACTCCTTTTGCAGCTCAAAGTGCTGCTGAAGCAGCAGGTAAAGCAGCTGTTGAACAAGGTATTAAGAGTGTTGATGTCGACGTCAAAGGTCCTGGCGCTGGTAGAGAAAGTGCAGTTAGAGCTTTAGCTCAAGCTGGTCTTCAAATAACATCAATCGTTGATACAACTCCAATTCCACACAACGGTTGCCGTCCACCAAAAAGAACACACGGTTAATATCTAAGGAGGATGAAAAGATAATGGCTGAAAATGAATTAAAAATTGCTCACCCTTTTGAAGAGTGCAAATACGTATTAAAAGTAGTTGATACTTCTGAAAATTATTGTAAAGTAGTTTGCGAACCACTTGAAAGAGGGTACGGCTTGACACTTGGCAATGCATTAAGAAGAGTTCTTCTTTCATCATTACCTGGTACTAGCGTCTATGCAATTGAAGTCGAAGGCGCTGTTCATGAATTCACTGCTTTAGAAGGTGTTGAAGAAGATTTAACACAAATCATCCTTAATCTCAAAGATTTAGTTTTAAAAAGTGATGTAATCACAAAAGCTGATTACGAAGCAACAATTAATGCAACTGAAGGCGAATTAAGAGCTGGCGATATCGAAATGCCAACTGGTGTTGAGGTTGTTAACCCAGATCTTGTTATTGCTCACATCGCTCCTGGTGGAAAACTTCACATGACTCTTCACATGAGAAATGGTAGAGGTTATGCTACAAGCGAAGAAAATAAGTCATTAAATATAGTAAGTGGTGGAATAGCTACAGATAGTAACTATTCTCCAGTTACACGTGTTAACTACAAAGTTGAACAAACTCGTGTTGGTCACGATCCAAGATTTGATAAATTAACAATTGAAGTTTGGACAAATGGTTCAATTGCTCCTCAAGATGCAATTGCATTAAGTGCAAAAATCCTTACATATCATTTTGAAAACTTCTTAGAACTTGATGATAAATTTAGTGAAATTGATTTAGAAAAAGATCCTGAAGCAAAACCTGTTGACACAAGTGTTAGTGGTTCAATTGAAGACTTAGATTTAAGTGTCCGTAGTTACAATTGCTTAAAGAGAGCTGGAATCGGTACAGTTAGTGAATTAACACAAAAGACTGAAACAGAAATGATGAAAGTTAGAAATCTTGGTAAGAAATCCTTGCTTGAAGTTAAGAGCAAACTTATTGAAAGAGGACTCTCATTCAAAGATAACAAAGAAGATTAAGGAGAGAGATAATATATGCAATACGGTAGAAAAAACGTACATGGTAAAGGTGGTGTAAGATTTAAGACACCTTATACATCTGCAAAGAAAAAAGGACAAGTCAGAAATCTTGTTACTGAATTAGTTCTTTTTGAAAAAGTTACTGTTACAACAAGCATGGTAAAAGACGTTATCAAACAATTTGATCACCTCGTTACTCTTGCTAAGAAAGGTGACTTACATTCACGTAGACAAGCAGCTGCAGTTTTAAGAAACTACAATGTTGAAGGTCAACCAGTTGCTTTAACTAAATTATTCGATGATTTAGCAAAAAGATTTAGTTCACGTAATGGTGGCTATTTAAGAGTCTATAAATTAGAAAATAGAAAAGGTGATAATGCTCCTGTGAGACTTCTCACTCTTGCTGACTAATTCTAATTTCGTTTAAAAATTGAGGGGTCCATAGTTTTGACTATGGACCTTTAAGTTATCTATATATATTTATAGTTTATAAAGGAGAATATAATAAAGATATGAAGAAAAAATTATTATTTATCTCATTAAGTTTATTTTCTTTAATTAGTTGTGCAGGTGGAGTTAAAAATACAGTTAAACTTGATACAGCAACTGTGAGAATTTTTAAAGCAAATGATGAAACATCACCAAAATCTCGTTATATTTCGCCAAAAAATGTTTCTTTAAAGTACTCTTATGATACATTAAGTGGCACTTTATCAAATAATGAAAGTGTTTTTCCATCAACTGGAACTAATAATTTACTTGTTATTCCAGTTCATATTCCTGGAAGCGAAGAATATAAAACAGATAAAGTTCTTGAAGATATTAAAACTATGATGTTTGGAGAAAATGATCCAAAGAATGGTTTTATGTCGGTAAAAGAATATTATAAAGAAGCTAGTTTTAATAAACTAAATATTGAAGGTCTCGTTACTGATTGGTTTGATGCTAGTGAAGCAGGAATTAAAGGACCAAACGATATAACTCAAGGGACAAATGGAACAATTGTTCAAATTTTAAACAAAGCTGTAGAATGGGCAAAAGCAAAATATAATCTCAACTTCAAAGAGTATGATAACAACTTTGATGGCCATGGAGATGGATCAATCGATGGTGTTTGGTTAATTTATGACCATTTAGATTGGTCAACTGAAGCATTACTTTCTGCAAAAAATGGAATTTCAAATCAATTAAATACATCATTTTGGAATTTTACAGGTTGGGATTATTCAACTGCACCAAATCTACATGCTCCAACAACTTCAGGATTTTCATGGGCAAGTTTTGATATGATGTACACTTCATATTGCTCCTATGAGTCAATTATTCCAGATGGCTATACTGAAAGTGTTGAATATCCTGTTTGGGATGAAACAACATTACTTGATTCACATACTTTTATTCATGAAACTGGTCATTTACTTGGATTAAATGATTATTATGCTACTGATAGTCAAACATATAGACCAAGTGGAAAATTAACTATGATGGATCAAAACGTTTATGATCTTGATAGTTATTCAAAGATGCTTCTTGGTTGGGTAACTCCTTTTGTTGTTTATGGAAGTAGTGAAATTATTTTACCTCCAGCAAACAAAGGTGATCATAATGTCATTGTTATTCCTTCAAATTATCAAGAAATTTCAACAAGCGTTGAGAGTTATTCAAAATATAATAAAGAAGAACCATTTAAATATGAATTCAATCCTTTTAGTGAATATTTATTAATCGATTTATATACACCAGATGGATTAAATTATAAAGACACTTATGGTGATAAAATCTACTTCAGACAAGATTTAGATGTTATGACAAGAAGTGGAGTAAGAATTTATCATTGCGATGGAAGAATTTTTAAATGTAGAGTTTATTATGGTGATTCTGGAACAAAACTTGTTTATGATAAAGATAATCCTGAATGGGATGGTAGTTATCTTGAATCAAACGAAGCTGTGTTAATGCCAATTTCAAATTCACGTCAAGATAGTTCAACTTATCAACTTGATGCTTCTTACGATGTTTTTGATGAACTTCGTTTAATTGAATCAAGTGGTTACAATTCTTTTTCAAGTGATGGTTGTGCAAATGATTCAACATTATTTACACCTAATTCAAAAGTTTTCTCAATTGAAGATTTTGGTTTCCAATTCTTTAATTCAAAATATTCATTTAACGATGGTAATTCTTTGCCATTTAAAATCAAAATTAAAAGTATTTCGGAGGTAGAATATGAATAAAAAATTCCTTCTTCTTGGTGTTTTTTCATTTGCTTTATTTAGTTGTAACAATTCTTCTTCACCATATACAACAAAAGCAAAGATTGAAATTACGTCAAATCATTCAAGTGGCAAAATTTATTCTCCAAATGAGATTAATATTTCTCGTACATATCATTCTTTAAGTGAAGATAGATATTATAATACTCAAGTTTTACCTTCAACTGGCGATGTTAATCTACTTGTTATTCCTGTAACAATTCCTGGCAACGAAAAAATGTACACAAATAAAGAAAACAACACTGAAATTAGCCAAGAAAATGTTATAAGTGACTTAGAAAAAGCATTTTTTGGAAAAACTGAAGACACTGGTTTTGAAAGTGTTTCATCGTTTTATGAAAAATCTTCTTATGGGAAATTAAAATTATCAGGTACTGTTACACCATTTTTTGATATTGTAAAAGATGGCGGCTTAACTTATACAACTGCAGCAGCAATTACATTAAGCGAAACATTAAATGTTGTTGATAAAGCAGTTGAATGGGCAAAAAATGTTCAAAAAATTGATTTAACAAAGTACGACAACGATAAAGATGGATATATTGATGGTGTGTGGCTAATTTATAGTGCACATAATTATACAAATAATGGTCCAGTAACTGATGATTATAACTATTGGGCTTATACTTATTGGGGAAATCAAGACAAAAAAGGCAATGTAAACGATCCAATTTACAACTTATTTGGTTGGGCAAGTTATGATTTTATGTATGAAAATTATGGTTATGGAAAAGTTGATGCACATACATATATTCATGAAATGGGACATTTTTTAGGTTTAAGTGATTATTATAGTGATGATTCTAAATATAATCCAGTTGGAAAAGTTGATATGATGGATGGAAATATCATCGATCATAATTCATATTCCAAAATGGTTTTAGGTTGGACAAAACCTTATGTTGCTTTAGGAAATGGAACAATTGAACTTTCTTCAATGCAAAATGAAAATGCTTTGATTGTTATTCCTGGCGACTCCTACACATTTGATGGAACTAATTTTGATCCATTTGGTGAATATGTTCTTGTTGAACTTTACACAAATGAAGGATTAAACGAAAAAGATTCATTAACTAAATTAAATAATGAAAGACCTCTTGCGATGAATGATAAAGGTGTAAGAATTTATCACATCGACAACAGATTGTATTATGTTGATAAATCTGATAAACAACATATTTTTAGTGTTCCATATGAAAATCAAAAAGTAGATGAAACACATCGTCTTGTTAATCCTATCTCAAATCAAAGAGGTGTTTCAAATCCATATATTTCACTTCTTGGTGTTGATGTTTCAACTGCTTTATACGATGAAATTCGACTAATTGAAGCTACAAATAAAGATACTTTTTCAAGCGGTGGTTACCAAATGAACAAAACTTTATTCAAAGAAGGTTCAACTTTCTCACTTGAAAAATACAAAATTTTCTTCCAAGGAAATGATAATTATTCGTTCAATAATGGTGATTCCTTCACCTCAACTTTGAAAGTTGAAGGCATATATTGAGGTTTTAACGATGAAAAATAAGTTTTTATTATTTTCTTTATCATCATTTTTATTATTTTCATGTTCACCTCAAGAAGTAACTGATAATAATGGAATGATTAATTCACCTAGTGAAAATGGTGGTGGTGAAGCTAATGAAAAAGATGATTTAATCGAAACATCTGGACTTGATGATTTGATTACTTTATTTAATGGTGTTAAAAATTCTACTAGATTTTCATATCATACAAAACTTGAAGCAACAGGTGCACAAGACGAATACATTGATTATTACACACCTCATGCTTGGTACGAAGAAAGCCTAACTAATCCTGATGGAAGCTTTGGTTATGCTGAAAATAAAAACAAAGAAATGTTTAAATATTATATAAAAGATGATAAGGCATATGGTTCTGTTTTTGAATGGCAAACAGGAAATAACAATTTTGAAGAAAAAGTTACTGGACTATATTCGCCATTAACTATTGCTCACATCAATCTTTTAGATTCAGTTTTTGATGAAAATAGCAATTTTGCAACAAATTTAGGTGGAAATTCCTACGTAATTACAGATGATAATATAGTTTCTATTTTCCAATACATGACAAATTATGGTTCAAGTTTGTATGGAAAAATCTCAAAAGCTCAAGTTGACATTGTTAATCTTGAAACTTTTGAGTTTAAAGTAACACTTTATGTAAATTTTTCAGAAAACACCTCTGGAACATTTGTTTCATCATTCAAAAAAGAAACATCAACACCAATTGATTTTGTTAATGATGCCGTTATTAATGGGACTTTAGATGGTGTTGAAGCATTTGAAGGTGTTGAAAACTTCTTTAACTTATCTTTAATGAACAATTATACGCTTGAAGGCATCTATTCAATTGAAAAAGGACAAGTTATTGATAGATCTAGTTATAAAATTTCATGCACAAATGATTATTTTTACTTAGATTACAAAAATCCTTCTTATTCAGATTGGGGTTTCATGTTTATTCCTGAAAAAACTGAAGTAACTTATGTAGATGAAGAAAAAGGTTCAATTACTCAAACTTTAAATTACGAAAGTTGCTACGGGTATTCAAAAAATGATAAAGGTGAATTATATTTTGATTTCTTCAAGGGACCAATTGAAACTGAAGATACACATTATTTAAAAGTAGATTCTTTACCTGAAAAAGGCGATTCTTCATATTTATATATAGTAGAAGAAGAAAGCGGCACAAATGTTTATGAATGGAGAGTAGATTCAAGTGGAAATGGTAAATTTTTCCTCTATTCTCAATGGTATGATACAGTTGGTGATTTCTATATTAATGATGCTAGTGCAACTTTTTATTTATCAAGTAGCGCATTATCCTATGTTGGAAAATACTATTTCGAAGAAGTAATTGGCAAGAAAGATGAATTTTACACTACAAATACGACAGTTCTTGGCGCACTTGCTAATTCTATGTTTGGTTGGGGCTTCCAAGCAACTACGACATGGATGAATTATGTTAAAAAAGCTAATCTCAGATTAAAAAGAGATGTAGCAAATAATATCGTTGAGGCAGAAATTGGTTTAACAGTTTTAGTTTCTGTCGATGGAGCGTCTAATTCTCAAGAAGAAATTTATTATAAAATGTCTAACTTTAACAGCACTAAGGTTGAAGAAGTCGAAAATTTTTATAATAAAACAGTTAAAGGAGCATAAAGATGAAAAAAATTGTTGCTTTATTATCTTTATTTTTTGTTTTAACTTCATGTTCAAATTCAACAAGTGTTGATGAAAATTCAGTTGATACTTCTTCTTTTAATGCTGTTCAAAAAGTTTTACATAAATTAACAAACAATAATTTTACAGTTAATTTAACTTCAAGACTTGCTAATAATGAAGGGCAAGCTCAAAACGTTACTTATAAATACAATGAAGATTATGTAATGGTCACAGGTGATGCTGATAATTACAATTTCATGTCAAAAAATGATACTTTATTTAAATTTAGTTTCGATGCTAATGGCGAAATTGTTCCAAGCGCACCTTTAATTAGTTATACTACTGGTTTAAGATATGAATCTTTTTATGACTATCGCATTGGTTTTGAAGATTTTAGTGCACAAGATGCTAGTTTAGTCGCTGACGAAAACGGATATTTTACTTATAACTTTGGTCAAAATGAGACAAATGACACAATTATTCTCATGACTTTATTAGGATTTTCAGCAAATACTCATATTTATCCAACTTCTTTTAAAATGAAAGCAGTTGGAGACAGCCTTGTTTGCGATGTTGTCGGTTTAGTTTATACTGAAACAATTAAAGATACATATTCAATAATTGTTAATGATATTGGTTCAACTGAAAACCAAAAAGTTGAAGAGTTTTTAGCTGATGATACAAAAGGGCCACTTGAACCTCTTGACACTAGATTTTCTAAACTAGTTTTCCCATATTTAACAAATTATAACTATTCAATCACCATCGATGGTTCACAGGCCAGCGATGAAAATTTAAAACAATTTGTTGGAAAATATGAATTTGACGAAAATGTTTTAGCTTATATTTCTCCACTTGGTGGTAATTATAGTGGTGGATACGTTGAATATTTAGGGTATGTTCATAAATTCTTATTCAATGGTGATGATAAAATTGAAATTTCTTCAACACCAACTGATAGTGAAGGTAATTTTTATTCTTCTATTTTTGGTGAAATCATGTTCCCATTTGCTGCCATGGATTTAAGCATGTTTTCGGGATATAAAATTGATGATGATAACTATGTAATCACAAGTGATGAATGTATTTATTATTTAGCGATGACTTTTAATTTCCAAATAAATGATTCAACTTACGTTGATCAAATTCAAGTTCATGTAGATGATTACGCAAAAAAAGAATTCACTTTATCGATGAATGTCAGAAATAAAACAACTAAAACAGATCTTGGACTATTAAAAGCTAGTTATTCTGGCCTAAATTGTACAAATGTTAAAGGTTTATCTAGACTTTTAAACGAAGGAAAAGCAGCGAAAGAAGAAGATAAAGCTGAATTTGAATCAGTAATGAACGAATTTAAAAATGGTGAATATATGTTTGATGTTATGACTTCAAATGGTCTAGCTCATAGATATTACACACAAAACTACGTTTTTACTGAAGTTATTGGAAATAAAGCCAATAATTATGGATATATAAAAATTGATGATCATATTTATGAATTTTTAATCGATTATAGAATTTCAAGCGCTGGAAAAGTCACAATTGATACGACAAAAGACTATGCTTTACTTGGCATGAAAATGCCTGGAACTGGTGAATTTTGGGGTCAAGATGATGATTGTGGTTATATCTCTCATTTTAAAGGCTATGAAGAATCACTTTACGATTATTCAAACTATTCTGTTGCTCAAAGTACAAATACAACATTCTGGAAATTCAATGTTCAAGGTGCTGCAACTAAATTTTTAGAATATTTTGGCGGAGATGCAGATGTAACAATTCCAACAAGTTGTGGATTTAACATTTCTAATGGCAGTGATCCTTATGATAAAAGAGTCGCTTTAAGAATTAATTACACTGTTGCTGAAAATGGATATGAAGGTTATCAAATCATGACTTTCTATAATTTTGGCAACGCAAAACATACTACACTTGAAAATTACTTGAATTCATTAAAAAATTAAGAGGTTTCGACTATGAAAAAGAAGAAGTTTTTATTTGTATCGATAGGTTTAGTTTTATCTTTAACTAGTTTAGTTACAACTAGTTGCACAGTTGATAATGGCAAAGATGCTGTAATTGATGTTATAACTGGAATCGATTACGTATGTCCAGATTTTATTGAAATTGGTGAATCAACAACAGTTCAAGTTGATATTTTAGGAAGTGACGATGATTCAGCACTTTTTGAAAGTCTTAATCCTGAGATTGCAACAATTTCTGAAAGTGGTAGAATCACAGGTATTTCTCAAGGTGTTGCAACGATTAGAATTACTGCTAAAAATAATACTCAATTTACTAGAGAGTTTAACATTAATGTTATTGGAAAAATTCCAGAAAGTATTTCTATTACAATCGATAAAGAAAGTGGCGAATACACAAGAAATGATAACAAAATTACTGTCGATTTAGGTTCTAGATTAAAATTTGGAATTTCTTTAAGCTCTGAAAATGCAAAATTACCAGATTCTGTAATTTATCAATTTAATAATTTGTCCAGTCTGCCAAGTTCAGCAAGCGCTTTAGAACTAAATAGAAATACTGGCGAATTTTACGCAAATGTTGCATTAACTGGCCTGATCTTAGAAGTTAATGCTTATTTTGGAAACGCAAACCAAAATCATAGAACCGCTACGTTAATTATTGACATTGTTGATGTTAATGCTCAAAACGAAGAGGCAGTTAATGAAATTTTTGCTAATACACTTGAAAAAGAAAAAACTTCTTTTAAAAATACAACAATTTCAAGAACAATAACTGATGAAATTACAAATACTTCTAAAACTTCATCACGTGAATATTATTCATTTATTGATTCTAATTATGTAAAAATTAATAATGTTGATGAAACTTCTTATTCATTTAATGGTATTTATGATGGATATGATTATGCTTTTGATTACACTCTTGAAGATGGAAAAGCAAATATTTCTCAATTTTATGTAAATGAAGAACATAATGAAAACAGGAGTAATGATCTTATCTTTGAATATGATGCTTCATACATTTATGGAATTTCCTTAATTATTAAAAATAGATTTTTTCAAAGTGCTGAATTGATTGACGGAAAATTTTATGGTTTAGGAAATTATGTTGCAAAAGCTAATGCAAAATATATTTTCAATAATGATGAAATTTTAATTACTTCTTCTTTTACTGATAGCGAAAGATATGCAACTGCAAACTTAAAATTAACATTGAACTTTGATGCTGAAACTAAGGTTTTAAGTAGCTATAAATTTGAAGAAAATGTCAAAAACCTTGCAGAATCCGCATTAAATTTCCAATATTCAATTGTTGAAGCAGCTGATAATATTACATTTGGTGAAAAAGAAAGTGTTGATGAAAGTGCTTCATATTACTTTGATTTTGAAGATTTTTACTTTACTGATTTAACTGTAAAATCACGTTATGGCAAGTATGATGAAAGCGATGTTAATCTCAAAAAATTTGGTTATGATTCATATGATTCAACAACAAAAACCTACACTTTAAGTTACGATAGAACTTTAGTTTTAGATTTATCATCAACTAATAAATTTGCAACATCTCAAATTGATCACATAAAAGCAGTTTCATCAAATCCTGATTCTATTCCAAACCCATCTCAAGGTTCAGATGGCTCTTTCTCAATTACTGCTAAAAGTGATGCTAATGGAACGAATTATAAAGCAGGAACTGCTTCATTTACTTTTGAAACAAGTAGAGGTTATAAAGAAACAATTAGAGTTCAATTTACTGAAGCTGGAATTAGTGATGTTTATATCAATGATGGAACATATAACACAGAAGAAGGCTTCGTTGAATCAACTTTCGAAGGTGACTATAGCAATTATTTCTATATAAATAATGCGCCAAGCGATGTTACTGATGGTGTAACTTACTCAATTAAAGTTGTGAATGCATCAAATGGAAACTTAAACGGAATTTCTTTATATCAATATGAAAGCAATAACATTGATGGTCTTTATGGATATGCAATTAAAGGAAATCAAGTTGGTGTTTATGAATATAAAGTTGTTTTAACTAAAGGTTCAACTGTTGTTGAAAGTTCAAGAACATATAAAATTGAAGTAAAAGAACCATATTCTGTTCAATATATCAAAGACAATATTGTTGGTAAAAAATATGTAAAATATTCTGGATCAAATATGTTTTTAATTGAATTTGTTAACGATACAGAAATTTCGATTAGTGAAGATCTTTACGGTACTGTTAAAAAAGACACAATTAAATATCATATTGAAAAAGGTCATATTTTAGTTGATGAAGAAGTTAGATTTGAAAATTGTACTTACTTTATTGGCGTAAAAGATGGTGATATTAAATTTGATAGTGAATTTACTTTTGTTAAACCATATTTAGAATATTGTGATATTAGCGATAGTACTTCTCAAGTTGGATCTAAAAATAATTATCGTCCAGTTGTATTTAATACACATCATGATATTAACGCAACAAACATCAATGAAATCATTAAAAATAAAACACTTACAACAGTTGGTGGTCCTGAAGTTAACTGGGGTAATGGTGTTGTAAAACCAGAATACGCCTTAAGTTTCAATGAAAACAATACAGGTAAATTAACAGTAGTTGATGGTTCAAATACATTATGTGAATTAACATTTGAATATGAAGTAAGTGGCGCTGGATCAAATGTATATTTAAATATTTTATCAAGTGATGGTTCAAAAGATGAAAATTATGTAAAAGGATTTAGATACTCAACAATTGATTACATACCTTCTATTGATGGAATTGGAGATACATATTATTTCTTACAAGTGAACTTAAATATTGTTAAGAAATATGGAACGAGCTCACAAGAAGAAAGAAAAACAATTAATTTCCCAATTTTTGGTTAATTTATGAAAAAATTTGTAGTTTTTGATTTAGATGGAACATTAATTGATACTCTTGAAGGAATCACAAAATCCGTAAATGATACTCTTTCAGTTTTAAACAAAAAATCAGATTATACTAAAAGTGAAATTGCATCATTTATAGGACATGGCGCAAGAAGATTATTTTATCTTTCGTATCAAGGCGATTTTACTGAGGATGAGTTTTCATTATATTTAAAATATTATGAAAAAGATCAATACGTTTCTAGTTTATATCCACATGTTCACGAAGTTTTAAAAGAATTAAACAAAAAAGATATAAAAATTATTATTTTTTCTAATAAGCCTAATGAGATTTTACAAAAATTAGTTAGCAATAAATTAAGTGATATAAAATTGGAATTTATTCAAGGACAAGATAAAAATTATCCTCCTAAACCTGATGTAACATTACTTAGAAAGATTCTTAATTCATTAAACCTAGATCCAAAAGATGGAATTTATGTTGGTGATAGCGATGTTGATACTTATACAGCAAGAAATATTGGCATGCCATCAATTATTCTTTCATATGGTTATGGAGATAAAAAATTAATAAGTGAATCAAAACCTGACTATTACATTGATGATTTTAGAGATATAATTAAATTAATATGAACGAAGAGCAAGAACTAATTTTTGGATTAAGACGCTGGTTAATTAAAGGAACAAAATATATTAACAATCGTTCCTTTGATGACTTTATTCATGATGAAATGGCCTTTGATGCGACCTGTTTTGTTGTTGAAATGATTAGTGAAATTGCTACAAGATTAGCAATAAAAATTAATGAATATTCTTCTCAAATTAGTGTTGAAATTCTCAAAAAACCTGCAGAACTCCAACAAAATGTATTTTTTGACGATAATATCGATATGGAATTCATGTATGATTTTTTCATAAAAGAAGCCCCAAAAATTATATTAGTTTTAACAAATGTTGTGTATTTATGGAAAACAAAGAAATAATTGAAAGACTCTCGCTTGAACAAAAAATCTCATTAATTTCTGGGAAGGATTCATGGTGGTTTCATGGTGTAAAAAATGAAGGATTAAACGAAATTCATCTTACTGATGGACCTTATGGAATTAGAGAAGAAATTAAGGATACCTCAGTTTTTAAAAAAGGAAAAACTTCAATTTGCTATCCAGCAAGTTCATTAACTGGATGTTCTTTTGATAAAAATCTTCTTTTTGAACTTGGAAATAGTTTAGGTATTGAAGCAAGAAATAAAGGAATTCACATTCTTTTAGGTCCTGGTATCAATATTAAAAGAAGTCCTCTTTGTGGTAGGAACTTTGAATACATTTCTGAAGATCCACTTTTAAGTGGAAAACTTGCTAGTGCATTTATTAAAGGACTTGATAATCAAAATGTTGGTTGTTCATTAAAGCATTTTGCTTTCAATAATCAAGAAACTTTAAGATTAAAATCAAATAGTGTAGTTGATTCTAGAGCTTTTTTTGAAATTTATACTAAAGGTTTTGAAATTGCAGTTAAAGAAAGCAATGTAGCAACAATAATGAGTTCATATAATCTTGTTAATGGTAAATATGCATCCGAAAATGAATTTTTACTCACAGATGTCTTAAGAAAAAGATGGAATTATAAAGGTATAGTTATTTCAGATTGGGGCGCAGTTAATGATTTAACTTCATCAATCAGAGCTGGTTTAAATGTTGAAATGCCTTTTAGTTCTAAAAGCAACCTTAAAAAATTTAAAAAACAAGCAAGTAAAAATAAAGAGTTAGAAAATATTTTAGATAAACGTGTTGATCAAGTAATTTCCACAATTAAGAAGTATCAAAAAAATTCTACTGTTCCTTTTGATTATGAAAAATATCATCAAAAAGCAGTAGAAATCGCATCTGAATCGATGATTTTGCTAAAAAACGACAATTTTTTGCCTTTAAACAAAGATGAAAATATTGCTTATATTGGTGATTTTGCAATCAATCCACGATATAGAGGTGGAGGTAGTTCTGCAGTTACTCCATATAAAGTAACAAATTCAATCGATGATTTGAAAAATAAAGGAATAAACGTAAAATTTGCTCGTGGTTTTGATCAAAATATTGATGAAACTAACAATAATTTATTAATGGAAGCTATTCAAATTGCAAAAAATTCAGAAAAAGTCGTTTTATTCTTAGGTTTAAGTGAAAGTCATGAATGTGAAGGAATTGATAGAACATCAATTGATTTGCCTCTTAATCAAATTACTCTTTTTAATGAAATTTTTAAGGTTAATAAAAATATTTGTGTTGTTCTTCAAAATGGCTCGGTTATTTCGATGCCATTTAAAAATGAATCAAAAGCAATTCTTGAAGCATATCTTGGCGGTGAAGGGACATCTGAATCAATTAACGACATATTATTTGGTAAAGTGAATCCAAGTGGAAGACTTTCAGAAACTTTTATTAGTTCATTAGATCAATGCCCAAACATTGATTTTGCGCCAACTCGCGAATCAAATTCTTTATATAAAGACTCAATTTTTGTTGGTTATAGATATTATGTCTCAAAAAATGAAGAAACTTTGTTTGATTTTGGATACGGTTTAAGTTATTCAAATTTTAAATATTCTAATTTTTCTGTTGATAATTCAAACTTTAATAAAGAATCTAATTATCAACTAAAATTATCTTTTGATGTAACAAATGATTCAGAAATTGATGGAAAAGAAGTAATTCAAATCTATATTTCTAAACCAAATCATGAAATATATAATCCAAAAAGAGAATTAATAGAATTTGACAAAGCATTAATTAAAGCACACGAAACAAAACATTTTGAGATTTTAGTTAATGGTGAAGCATTTAAAATTTATGATAAAAACGAAGAAAATTTTATTATTTTGAATGGAAATTATGTTATTTCTATCAATAAAAATGCAAAAGATGTAATTTTTGAAAGAAATTTTATTATTTCAGGTGAAAAGTATAATTTATTTAAACCAAATCAATTGTTAGATAAATATAATAAGCTAGAAATTAAGGATATTTCTAATGTTGATTATTTGAATGATTTTAATTTAGTTTCATCTCTATTTTTTGATGGTCCAAAATATACAATGAATTCCAATCTTGGAGAATTAGGCTACACATTTGCAGGAAAAATAGTTAATAAGTTTATCAATAAGATGGTAGAAAATTCAAAAGACGAAAATTTAAAATATTTTATTTACGATACTCCACTTCGTTCTCTTTGTATTTTCACTGGTGGTGTGTTAAACGAAAATATCTTTAAGCATTTAATTTATAGTGCAAATAAAAAATTTATATTAACTAATTTAGTGATTTTTGCTATTAAAATTTTAAAAGTTAAAAATAGAATCACTTTCTAATTATTGGTGTTTTTGTAGTTTTTGGTAATATTCAATATCTTTTAGTTTGTCTTCAGCAAATTTTTCATCTGTTTCAATAGCGTCAAAAACAAAGTTTTTATAAATATTTTTAAATAAATCTAGTGATATTTTTGAGTTATATTTATCGCTATATACACAAATTTGTCTATTTTCATATAAAAAAATAAATCTAGTATTTTCGGCAAAACTTGATAGCACATATCCATCAATTAATAATTTTGCAGCTTCGTTAATGTTCATAATTGGTAAAATTATAAAAATTTTTAGGTTGAATGTTAAGAAATATATGATTGAATTTAAAAAAATAGTATAATAAAAATGTATGATAACGATTTATACATCACCAAGTTGCTCCAGTTGTAAAAAAGTTAAAAACTGGTTTAATGAAATGGGAATTCCTTTTAAAGAAAAGAATATTTTCGGCAGCGTTTTAAACCCTGCAGAATTAAAAGATATTTTAGCGAAATCTGAAAATGGAACTGATGATATTATTTCTAAAAGAAGCAATATTATTAAAAATAGCAATATTGATATTGATTCAATGTCAATTAATGAATTAATCCAATTCATAAAAGAAAATCCAAGCATATTAAAAAGACCTATCATCGTTGACGATAGGCGCATTCAAGTAGGGTATAATTCTGAAGAAATCCGAACATTTATTCCTGCTGCAAAACGCATTGCAATGAGAAATTGTCCTCATTCTGAAGATTGCGATAACTGTAAAAAAGCAAAAGATTTTAATAAATATTTAGATACAATTTCACAAAAATAGTGGGGTTTTGCAGGGTTTTTGAGATTTTTATTATTTTTTAAGACTCTCAAGAGCTCTTGTTTGTTTTGATTTTGGATTGTCTTCGTATTCAATAGATAATTGATTACATAGCTTTTCAAGTTGAACTCTAGCTTTTTGTAGCGAGTTATAATTCATTTCAAGCTCATAATCGACAATGCCATTGTATTCATTTTTATCAATGGAGAATTCATATTGTTCTTTTCCATATCTTGTTTCGATTCTGTGTGTTTTGAGCTCAGCAACAATTGACATTGTTTCAGGATTAAAACCTAACATTTCGACGAATTCATAAATATCGTTTTCAGGAAAAATGTTGTGATCTTTAAATTTTAGATATTCGTCTTCAGTAATAGTATTATTCTTTTCTAATAGGCCTTCGCTCATTGGAGCTTTTAGTGTCATGCAATATTTGTTATCGATTTTTCTAATTCTTAAGCCGACGCCTAACTTTTTAAGTGCTAAATCTTTTGTTTCAATATAATAATTAACTTGGTCATATTCTCCAATTGCAAATTTTGACATTTTTTCGACCACTTTGTCATATTCTTCTTTTGTAATTAAGACTTTTGCTTCAATTTCAATATTTGTTGCCATTTTTAAAAAACTTCCTTTGAAAATATGATACAATAAGTTAGTTCAATTTTAAAGGTTTTGAATATGAAGTTTTTTATTTGTAAAAAGAATAATATTGGAATAGAAAATGTCGTAAAAAAAGTTCAATCTGAACTAGAAAAGATGGGTTTTGAGTACACCGATTCTAAACCAGATATTGTTATAAGTATTGGCGGAGATGGTACTTTTTTAGAAGCAATTCAGAATTTTTATTCTATAAATCCACTTTTTGCTAATATTAATTACGGTAATTTAGGGTATTTATGTGAATATAAATCAGAAGAACTGGAATTTTTTATTAAAGACCTTTTAGATTTAAATAGGAATGAAAAAAATATCACCTTGCTTGAATGCAAATTTAATAATTACGAATTATTTGCATTAAATGAATTCAGGATTGAATCATCAAGAGGAGATACAATTATTTTTGACGTTTTTATTAATGATACTTACCTAGAAACATTAAAAGGAGATGGATGTTGCGTTTCAACTTCAATTGGAAGTAGTGGAATGGCTCGTTCAATTGGTGGAGCAATCGTTGATAATGAAATTGAAATGATTCAATTTGTTGAAAAAGCGCCAATTCATAATAGATCTTATAGCTCAATGAAATCAGCGTTTGTTTTAGAAAAGAGCAAAGTTATTACTATTAAAAACATCAGAAATAGTGAATTTAATGTTTTTTACGATAATAAAGGTGTTAAAGTTGGAAATTTTCATGGTGGCATAAATATATTTTTAGGTAATAAAAAAGTTCGTATATTAAAAAATTTGAGAAACAACTATATTAAAAAAACACATGAGGCATTTATAAATGATTAATCTTTTATCTGACACACAAATTATAATTTTAAGTTGCGTTTTATCTTTAGTTTTTATTTTTATAATAGGAATTTTATCTTTTTTAATTTATAAATCTAAGAAAAAAGGTATGCAAAATGATGCTGTTTCTTCTAGAAGCAACGATGAATTTATTTCTTTGATTGGCGGAGTAGAAAATATTATTTCTTTCGAACTAAAAGGAGTTTCACGTCTCGTTTTAGTTCTTAAAGATTACAAAAAAATTAATAAAGAAGAATTAAAAAAGTTCTATATTAGTAGAACTTTAGAAATGTCAGATAAAATTATTTTAGTTGGCGAAAATCTGAAACCGCTAGATGAAATTTTAAAGAGCGTTAAGTAATTTAAGTTGTTCTTTTATATCTTCAAGTGGAAGGCCCATAATATTTAAATAGCTGCCTTCCATTTTTTTAATTCTTTTAAATATCACTTCATCTTGAATAGCGTAGCTTCCTGCTTTGTCCATCACTTCATAATTATCAATATAATAATTTATAAAATCATCATCCAATTCACTAAATGTGATCTGAGATTTTATTTCTCTATTTATTATCTTATCCTCATGAAGAATTGTGTATCCACTAATGACATAATGAGTGTTATTTGATAATTTTTTTAGCGTTAAAAAAGCATCATTTCTATCTTTTGGTTTTCCAATTATTTCGTTGTTAAAAATGATAATTGTGTCGCAAGAAAGAATAAAATCTTGGGGTTTTGCAAGGCTTTTTACAGAAAGTGCCTTATTTAGGCTTTCTTCCATTGCGTAGTTTTTTGATTTTTTCGATATTAAAGTTTCGTCAAAAGTTGGTTTGACTACAACAAAATCTTCGATAATTGTTTTTAAAATTTGAATTCTTCTTGGCGAGGAACTAGCTAATATAAACATTCTTAATTGTTCTTGTTCATTACAAGAGGAATAATCATTGGATTACGTTGTGTTTTTCTGAAGTAATATTTTGAAACAACAGAACGTACTGTATTTTTAATATCATTGAATGTGACTTTTTTAGATGAGAAAAGTTCATTTAAAGCCTCTTTGACTTGAATTGCTGCATGTCTTGTTAAATGGTCTTCATATTTGCCATAACTAACAAAACCAACAGTAGTTACTCTTGGGTCGCATACTAATTTTGATTCTTTACTATTAATTACAAGTAAAACACTAACCATACCATCATCTTGGAGAATTTTTCTATCGTTAATAACTGCTGTGCTGACACCGTTGATATCATAACCGTCAATGTAAACATCTTCCGCCATTATACGATCGCCATCAATGATTTCATGATTTTTTAATAATAATGTATCTCCATTTCCTAAAATGAAGATATTTTCCATTGGAATTCCTAAGGAGTGAGCAATATCACCGTGTAATTTTAACATATGATACTCACCATGCGCTGGCATGAAATATTTTGGATTGTAAAGTTTAAGATTCATTCTTAATTCTTGTCTTGAAGGGTGACCCGATGAGTGAATGTCGACAAATACTGAATTAGTAATAACATTTGCACCTCTTCTTGTAAGCTGATTAACAATTCTTGAAATACTTGCTCCATTTCCTGGAATTGGGGATGAAGAGAAAACAACTGTATCGCCTGGATCAATACTTAAACCTTTAAACATTCCATTTGCAATTCTGCTTAATGCGGCCATTGGTTCACCTTGGCTACCTGTGCATAATAAAACAGTTTCACTAGGTTTTAGTGCTTTCATGTCATCAACTTCTTTAATCATTGATTGAGGAATTTTTATATAGCCAAGTTTTAAAGAAACATCAACTGTGTTGACCATTGATCTTCCCACGATAACTATTTTTCTATTGTGTTTAATTGTGCAATCGACAATTTGTTGAATACGTGAAATATTACTAGAGAATGTTGAAATAATTAATCTTCCTGGTGCTTTGTCAAAAATTTCATTAATTGAATCTAAAACATTCTTTTCAGATGGAGTCCAACCTTCTTTTTCTGCGTTAGTTGAATCAGCAAGTAATAAATCGACACCTTCTTGACCAATTGCAGAAATTTTATGTAGTTCAATATCTTTTCCAACTGGTGTTAAGTCAATTTTAAAGTCTCCCGTATCAACAATTCTTCCTTCTTTTGTATCAACGACAATTCCAAAAGAATCAGGTATTGAGTGAGTAACGCGAACGAAACTTACTTTAAATTCACCAGCTTGAATGTGAGAATCATCATCATATTCTACAATTTTTACTTTTTCTTTGATTTTTTGATCTTCGAGTTTTTGACGAATTAAAGCGGCAGCAAGTTTTGGTGCATAGATTACAGGAATTTTTACAGACTTGATTAAAAAAGGAATACCACCGATGTGGTCCTCGTGCCCGTGAGTGATAAAAAGCGCACGAATTTTCATTTGATTATCTTTTAAATGTTGATAATTTGGAATGACATAATCAACGCCAACTAAATTATCTTCTGGGAATTTAACTCCAGCATCTAAAATAATTAAATCATTATCGCTTTCGATACAATAAGTGTTTTTTCCTACTTCACCAAGCCCGCCTAATGCATAAATTTTGACAGGGCTATCAAATGTCCTTCTTTGCATTAATAAAATTGCTCCTTATAATTCAATATTTTCAAAAAATCGCTTTTATTATATTAAAAATAATATAAGCCTTCAAACTAAATAATAAAAAATTACAAAACTACTGCGCCAGTCTTCTTTTCGAATGGATTTGTTTTGTTTATGTGGTCGTAATAGAGTACGCCTTTTAAATGGTCTAATTCGTGTTGAACAACAATAGCACCAAAACCTTTAAATTCATATGTTACGAAATCATTTTTTAATAGGTCGAATGCTTTGACAGTTACTTTAAAAGCGCGATATACATAACCTTCATGTGGTTTTGGCACACTTAGACATCCTTCCCCACTCTCTAAGTAACATCTTTTAACACTTTCTGAAACAATTTTAGGATTGACTAATAAGTATTGATTTGGATTATTTTTTTCATCCAAAAAATAAATAGCTACCATGTTTAAGTTTAAACCAATTTGAGGAGCTGCTAAGCCTACTCCGCTTGTAATATTTGGATGCTTTTCTAAAAAAGCAGGATCTTGAGATAACTTCAAATATTCTAGCATATCAAATAAAGTAGTCTTAATTTCCTCACTTAAAGGAAACTCAACATTTTTGCATTTGTTTCTTAAATTTGGGTTACTATCTTTGACAATCTTAAAAATTTTCACGCTAAATATAATATCACAAATTTATTTTGATTTTAATAATTTTGATTTAAAATAATAGTGCTTATGGAATTAAAATTATTAGACCTTATTTATTCATTAAAAGAGTCCGAACCATTGAGACTATATTCAAAGGAATTGGCTCAATTAAATAATGAAATTAATAATAATGAAGAAATTATTCGCTTATGTATGAAAAAAGAAAATGCAATAAATGAATATGGCTTCTGTTTAGATAAATTTGGAAAAAACAATTCAAAGACACTAAATGCTGCTGTAAACATGTCAAAATCTATTGAAGAGTTGAATTCAAACTCAATTGTTAATCAATATAATAAAATTTTGACTAAATATCTCTCATTAATTAATGATATAGAAAAGGTAATTTTTGATTTTTAATATGCTGAAAATTAGAGGTGGAAAATATTTGCATAGAGTAATTGAACAACCTGATATGTCAATTACACGTCCTACAAAAGATAGTGCAAAAGAAGGAATTTTTAATTCGCTTGGTTTATTAAGTGGCCTATCTTTTTTGGATTTATTTTCTGGTAGTGGGCAAATGGCAATTGAAGCTTTTTCTCGTGGGGCTGAAAAAGTTGTTGCAAATGATCTTAATCGTAGCGCATATGATATCATCCAGAAAAATCTTAAAAAATTAGGTATAAACGAAATCAAAACTTATAATTTGGATTATAAAAATTGTTTAAAAAGATTAAGCGAAAATAACGAAAAATTTGATATAGTTTTTTTGGATCCTCCATATAAAATGATAGTTGATGAAAATTTTATAAATGAACTATTATCTTATAATATAATGAATGAAGATTTTAGAATTGTTATTGAAACTGATTATGAATTAGATGAAGAATTATTTAATAGTTTTATTATTAAAAAATTAAAATATGGACGTTCATTAATGTATGTTTTAAGGAGATTATAATGAATATTGCGATTTACCCTGGTAGTTTTGATCCAATCACAAATGGACATTTAGACATGATAATTAGATCATCAAAACTTTTTGATAAAGTTATTGTTTTAATTGCAAATAATCCAAATAAAGTTTGCAGATTTTCTTTAACATCAAGAGTTCGTATGATAAAAGAAGCAACTAAAGATATTTCTAATGTTGAAGTTGATTCATTCGATGGATTAACTGTTAATTATGCTAAAGAACATAATGCAAAAGCAATTATCCGTGGTCTTCGAGTTGTTAGCGATTTTGAATACGAATGGTCGTATGCCGCAGCTAATGAATTTATCAATAAAGATATAGAAATGGTGTTTTTGATGGCGCATAAAGAACTCACTTTTATCTCTAGTTCAACAATAGATGAATTATATCGAAGTGGAGTAGATATTTCTTCTCTTGTTCCATCAATAGTTATTGAAGAATATAAAAAATTAGAGAAATAAAAAAATTTGGAATAAGTCCAAATTTTTTAATTAATTAAGTTTGTTTTTTTATTTTGCTTCAAAGTCTTCAGTGTTTGTCCAAGCTTGTGCTAAGAAATCAGCTTTTTCATATTTTGAAGAACCATCAAATTTGAAGAAGACATTTGTGACGATTGTAGAAGATTTATTTGAATCTGTTAAATCGATTGTAACAAAGTATGGAACAACACTTGAATATTCAGTTGATTCGCCAATTTTCTTAATATTGTTTTCGATCGTTGTTTTATCGCTTGAACTTTCTAAATTCTTATAATAGTTAGAAGTAGTTGCTGCTGATCTAACTGTAGTGATGAACTTATAGAATTGCATATCAACCATTAATAATTCAAATGGTGTGTGTTCATCATATGTATGATCGTTGTCATCAACATCGATTTTTTGATCTGTAAAAATTGTTTTGTATCTAAAATCAGGAGCATTTTCATCAATTTTTTTAACTTTAGAGTCCCAAGCATCGTTCACTAAATAATTACTTGCTTCGTTAATGTCAGCGCATGTGTCGTTTTCTTGAACAAAATAAAGTAACATTTTGTTGCTATTCCCAACATAGTCTTTCATTAATTCTTTAGCTTCATCTTTGTAATTTTCTGACCATTTTGAATTGGCTTTATTGAAATTTAATAAAAAATCATAAGCAGCACCTTTGTTGTCATCACCAACGATACCTTCTAAAGATAATTGTTGATTATATAACCATGTATATGTATCACTTCCAAAATCCCAGGATTTAACCCAACTTGTAATTGAAGGAATTGAGAAAATAATACCAAAAATAAGTCCAACAATAAGTAATGGTTGAACCCAAGCAGTTTCTTTAATCCATCTCCAAATAGCTATGAATGGTGTAGCTAATATCTTTAATACTTTCATTAATCTTACCTCAATAAATTGCGAATAAAAGTTTATCACAAATCTTCATCGTTAACAATTGTTAATT